>NZ_QAIJ01000119.1:0-3885 GCF_003060985.1 Stenotrophomonas sp. HMWF023 | reverse complement strand
CCTGCAGGCAGTGTTCGCGATCACCCGCCATGGCGTTGGCGGTCATCGCGATGATCGGCAGCCGCGTGCGCCCCGCATCGGCCTCCTCCCTGCGCCAGCGCTGTGTTGCGCTGTAGCCGTCGAGCACCGGCATCTGGCAGTCCATCAGCACGACGTCGATTCCACCTTCGCGCAACAGTGCGAGGGCCTGCTCGCCGTCGGCGGCGTTGCGCACCTGGCACTGGAAGACCCGCAGCAGGTGCTCGGCCACCATCCGGTTGACCGTATTGTCCTCGACCAGCAGGACACGCAGATCCAATGACGGCAGCGTGGCGGCCGGCTGAGCGTCTTCGGCGCTGGCCAGCAGCGCTGCCGGACGCGCGGTGGCGGCTGGCTGCGCCAGCAGCGCGTGCAGGGCGGCATCGTTGAATGTGCTGTGCAGCTGCTGCTGGCGCGGCCGCAGCGTGACCGGATCGTCCTGCAGCCACAGCACCTGCAGCGTGTCGTCGGCACCGCGCTCGGCCAGGGCCCGCTGCAGGGCCGCCTCGCCATTGCGGCGTTGGCGCGCGTCGATCAGCAGCCATGCCGGCGTGCTCTGGCCCGGACGTGGCGCTGCACGCAGGCGTTCCATTGCCTCATCGATACTGGCCAGCAGCTGTACCTGCAGGCCGTGGTGCGCGGCGATGCGTTCGACGCGTGGCTGCAGCTGCACATCGACGGTGTACAGCAGCAGCGCTGCCGGCGAGCGTGCCAGCGCCGGCAGATCGCCGGGGACCTTCAGCAGCGGTATTTCGAACCAGAAGGTTGCCCCCTGTCCCGGGGGGGAACGCACGCCGATGTCGCCATGCATCAGGTCGGTGATGCGCTTGCAGATGGCCAGGCCCAGGCCGGTGCCACCGTAGATGCGTGTGGTCGACGCGTCGGCCTGGCTGAAGGACTGGAACAGCCGCGCCTGCTGGGCCTCATCGATGCCGATGCCGGTGTCGATCACTTCAAAACGCAGCTGGTGCTGGGCGGGGCCTTCGCCCAGCCGCTGCACGCGCAGCTGCACCTGGCCACGTGCGGTGAACTTGATGGCATTGGCCAGCAAGTTGCCCAGTACTTGGCGTAGGCGCACCGGGTCGCCGCGCACCGGCAGACGCACGGCCGGATCCAGTTGCAGGCTCAGCGTCAGGCCCTTGGCTTCGGCGGCCCGCTGCAGCAGCTGCACCACGCCGTCGAGCAGTTCGCGCAGGTTGAAGCTGGTGATTTCCAGTTCCAGTGCCTGCGCTTCCAGTCGCGAGTAATCGAGGATGTCATCGACGATGCGCAGCAGCTGCTGCGAGCTGGCCGAGGCAGTGGCCAGCATCTGCCGCTGGTCCTCGCCGAGCGGACCACGGGCGATCAGCTCCAGCATCGGCAGGATGCCGTTGAGCGGCGTGCGGATCTCATGGCTCATGGTGGCCAGGAACTCGCCCTTGGCCAGCACGGCCGCTTCGGCCGCCTGCTTGGCCTGCAGCAGCTGATGTTCCAGCTGGCCCTGGCGCTCGGTGGTGCGCCGCAGCTGGTCGCGCTCGCTGATCAGGGTGATGCGGTCGCGCTGCAGTGCCGCCAGCGTGTGACTGCGCGAACGCAATCGCAGGCCCAGTACCAGCAGGGCGATGCTGGCCAGGGCCAGCACCGCCAGCAGCGCGACCGTCGGTGACACTCAGAGCACCGCGTTGTGGAAGTCGAAGTTCAGGTCGCTGCCGGCCGACTGCACCATGTTGCCCTGGATGTAATCGACACCGCCGACCCACATCGCGGCCGCTGCCTGCGGATCCTCGATCTGCTGGCCGATGATCTGCAGACCGGCTGCATGCGCCTGCTCGATCGATTGGCGCAGTTCTTCGCGCGTATCCGGGTTGGAGTGGCTGCTGGAAAAGCGTGCGGCCATGCGCACGAACGACAGCGGCAGCTGGGTGAGCAGGGCAAGCGCTTCGCTGCCCGGTTCGAACTGGCTCAGGCAGAAGCGCACGCCGACGCTGGCCATGCGTTGGCAGAACTGCTGCAACGGCACGGTGTGGATCAGCGCATCGGGCAGGCGCACGTCGATCACCAGCGCGCTGCCGGGCAGGCGGCGTTGCTGCAGCGATTCCAGCAGCCAGTCGGCGAAGGCATCGCGCTGCAGGGTACGCAGCGACTGCGAGACGAACAGGTTCAGCGGCTGGGTGGCGTGGCGATACAGGTCGAGCAGGCCCATCGCATGCTCCAGCACCTGCTGGTCGAGGTCGGCGATGCGGCCGGCGGCTTCGGCCGCCGGAATCACCTGGCCGGCGGTCAGCACGCTGCCATCAGCCCGGCGCAGGCGCAGCAGCAGCTGGTACTGCGCGCTGCTGCCGCCGGCGACGGCGACGATCGGCTGGTAAGCGAGCTCCAGCTGGCCTTCCAGCAGCGCCAGGTGTTCCTGCTCGGTGGTCACCTGGCGATGCACATGACCCGCCACGCCGGCGCTGAGCAGGCGTGCCTGCAGGGTGGTGCGTTCGACCGCTTCCAGGGCGCTGCTGGCATCGTCGAAACCCGGCGACAGCGGCGCGTAGCCGACCACACCACGCAGGTGCACCGATTCGTCGTCGCGGATCACGAAGGCGCGCGCGGACAGCTGCTCGCGCAGGGTGCCGGCAATCGCTTCCAGGCTGTCCTCATCGGTGTTGCGTGCCAGCAGCAGGAAGCTGTTGTCGTTCAGGCGCGCCAACAGGTGCGGATGGCCAGCTTCGGCAAGGCGTTGCCCGGCCTGCACCATCAGCCGCTCGAAGGCCGCGTAGCCGTAGCGCTCGCGCAGGCCCAGTGCGCTGGAGATTTCCACGAAGAACACGCCACCGCGTTCGTGCTGGGCAAGCGTTGCGTTGAGCTGCTGCAGCACGTGGTGGCGCGTGGGCAGCCCGGTTTCCGGGTTGCTGGTCGCCGGTGCACCGTTGGCACCCGGCAGGGTCGCGGCCTGCGCGCGTGCGCGGCGGATACGGTTGGCCACCGCAGCGATCAGGTGGCGCGGCCGGATCGGCTTGCTCAGGTAATCGTCGGCACCGCAGTCGAGCACTTCGAACTGGCGCTCCGGGTCCGGGTCGCCGCTGAGGAATACGATCGGCAGCAGCTGCATGCCGGGCTGCTGACGGATCATCGCGGTCAGCCGCATGCCATCCAGCCCGGGCAGGTGCAGATCCATCAGGATCAGGTCCGGGCGTTGCTCGCGGATGGCCTGCTGCACGCCATCGGCATCGCCGAGCACGATCGCCTGCATGCCGGCGCCGTGCAGCACGCTCTGTGCGAACAGGGCCTGGGCACGGTCGTCTTCGACGATCAGCACGCGGTAGGGCGAGTCGGCGTCGACAGGCGCCACGTCACTGTTGCCCGCCTCTGGCAGTGCTGCGGCGGAGGGCAGCGGCGGCGGGGCACCCAGTCGGGCACTGTCGCTGGGTGCTGACGAGGCCGGCACCTGCACGGTCGCTGACGACGGTGCTTCGGCAGGCGTCGCCGCAGCCAAGGGGGCGGCCCAACGTTGCCAATGATCGGCCGGAGGGGTTTCAGCGCGTCCCGGGCGGGGGCCCGCGGCGGATTCGTTTGCGGCCATCGATGCTCCTGGTGTTCGCGGCCATTATGCGACAAGCCTGCCGATCAGCCGGTACCGGGTTGCCGTTGTCCGTCGTCGCTGCCGCCACGTGCCAACCAGCGCACGCTTTTCCACAGGGTGCGCCAGACCAGCCAGACCAGCAATGCACCGGCCAGGCTGCAGGCCAGCACCACCACCAGCGCGATCCATGGGTGCGCCAGCGCGAGCGCCAGCCCGCCGATCACCACGGTATCTTCGGCCGCCGAGGCGACCCAGTTGCTGGCCGGCTCCGGCGATGTGTTGAGCAGGGCGCGGGTGCCGGCCTTCAGACCGTGGCTGGC
>NZ_QAIJ01000118.1:0-6508 GCF_003060985.1 Stenotrophomonas sp. HMWF023 | reverse complement strand
ATCCTCACCTGTGCACGCAGGCTGCCATCGGTGGTGCGCAGCAGCCGCTGCGGCCAGCTGCGGCCATCGGGTGCGACCAGCAGTGCTTCACCGCCAAGGCTGCCGCGTCGTGTGCGCAACGCCGCCGCGCTGGCACCGTCTTCCAGCAGCCGTGCCTGCAGCTGCACGTTGCCACCGGCCAGCACCTGCGCCTGGCTGGCCTGCACTTCCAACCGCAGCGGGCTGTTGGGCTCCAGCACCTGCACCACGTAGCGGCCCTGCGCCTGTGCGCTCTGCAACCGGTAAGCGCCAGCTGCGCTGGTGGTACCGGTGCGCAGCATGCTGCTGCCATCGCTGACCGGCATGCCCGCATCCTGCAGTTGGCGTGCGTCGACACTGCGCGCGACGCTGCTGCGCCCCGCCGGATCACGTACCTGCAGCGCGCTGGCCGGCAGCGCGCGGGCACCCGGCGCCGGGCTGAGCTGGATCACCGCATCGGGTGCGCTCAGCGGCAGTTCCAGGCCGCGCTGCAGCTCGGCACCGTCGACCTGCTGCCAGTAGCTGCGGCTGATCGCGGCCTGGGGGCCGGGGGCCTGCAGTGGCTGCGCCGGGTCCAGCGCCCAGGCGAAGGCCAGTGGCGCGTGCTCGCTTTCGTCGGCAAGCAGCGGCGCCGCAACCAGGCCAGCGGGAATCTGGTCGCCAGCGGCGACGCGCAGCGGCTGCGCGGCCTGCGCCGATGCGGTGGAAAGGACCGCCAGCACGGCGGCAGCCAGCAAGGTGGAATGGATCGTCATGGTCATCTCCCTCACTGGGTCAGGTCGTTGCGCAGGATGCTGCCGAGGCCGAAGCACTCGCGGCGGCTCTGGTTGTGGCTGAGCGGCTCGGCGCCCTGGGTGCGCGCCTTGTCGGTGAACCACAGGGTGCCGGCCGCCTTCTGGCTGCTGCATTCGAGGAAACCGTCCGAGCACGACGACAGCCAGTTCTGGGTGAATTCCAGGCCGACGTTGGCGGCATAGCCACCGCAGTAGCTGTTGCTGTCCCACACCGCCGATTCGACATCGCTGCCGACCACGGCGCGGAACGGCTTGGGCAGGGCCGGGCGGCCGGCGGTGCCATACAGGTTCTGCGCGTTGTAGGTGGCCATGTGTCCCACCTGCTGCATGCGCACGGCATCGCTCTTGTAGCCCAGCAGCCAGCCCAGCGAGGTTTCGAAGGTGTTGCCGTTGAGTACGGCGTCGGCCAGCGGCGTACCTGCCGACGAGGGCGCCAGCGCAGTGACCTTGCGCACCCGGTTGATGATCTTCGGGTAGCGGCTGTCGTAGGTGGGGTTGGACAGGATCCAGCGCATCACGTTGCCGCCGTTGGAGTGGGTGATCACCACCAGCTGGGTGATGCCACGGCTGTCGATGAAGCCGGTGAGCTGGTTGGCCAGGCAGCCGGCCGCTTCCGGCTTCCACATGTACTGGGTGAAGTCGCAGTTGATGACCACGTAATTGCTGCTGTTCGGCAGGCCCTGGCGGACGGTGTCGATGATCGCCGGCTGCCAGTAGTCCTGCGTGGCATTGGTCTGCGCGCCGGTGCCATGCACGAAGGCCACGCCGTAGACATCGGCGGCCTGCGCCGGGGCGGTCGCCAACCCCAGGACCAGGGCCAGAACGGTACTTCCTGTTGCGGTGCTGCGCATCGCTTCTCTCCCTTTCAGCGGATCCCCCCGGCCCGGCTGTGACCTGATGCTCATGGCGGCAGCGCGTGAAAGTCCGTGCGCTGCGCCCGGATTCAGCAGATTGCCTACACTTGATGACTGTTTTCATCGCCCAGCGGCTGACCATGCCGGGTCTGGCCGTATGACCGATGGACGCTGCGGCCGGCAATCGAGGCTGCGATCATGGCCGGCGAGTTCCCTGCCCGAGTCTGCCCATGTCGTCGATCCTCCCCCCTGCCCGTCCCTTGCTCGGCCTGGCCATCGCGCTGTCGCTGGCCGGCTGTGCCGCCACCGCCAGCAAGCCGACCGCCGTCGAAGCCAACGTCACCACCAAGGCCGTGGGCTACCTGGACAAGACCGCAGTGCCGGCCAGCATCGATCTGGTGCCTGCGCCACCGGCCGCCGGCTCGGCCGCCTTCGCGCTGGATGAGCAGGTCAGCCGCGAGGCACGTGCGCTGCGCGGCAGCCCGCGCTTTGCCCAGGCAAGTGTCGATGCCGAACTGGGCTTCCCGGAAGGTGCCAACCACTTTTCCTGCGCCGCCGACATCGACGTCGATGCAGTGAAGACCCCGGCCCTGTACCGCCTGCTGGAGCGCAGCCGCATCGACGCCAGTGCTGCCACCAAGGCCGCCAAGAACAAGTACCAGCGCCCCCGTCCGTTCATGGTCAACGGCGAGCCGACCTGCTCGCCGAAGGATGAGGAGGGTCTGCGCAGCAACGGTTCCTACCCGTCCGGCCACACCTCGATCGGCTGGGCATGGGCATTGATCCTGTCGGAGATCGCACCGGACCGCGCCGATGCCATCCAGGCCCGTGGCCGCAACTACGGCGAGAGCCGCCTGGTGTGCAACGTGCACTGGCAGAGTGACATCCTCGAAGGCCGCTTCATGGGCGCAACCGCCGTTGCCCGCCTGCATGACAACGCTGCGTTCAACAAGGATCTGCTGGCCGCACGCAGGGAAATCGCTGCTGCGCGCAAGGCCGGCCTGCATTCCAGCCGTGACTGCGCCACCGAAAACGCGGTGCTGAAGGTGCGCCCGCAGAGCGCGCTGTAAGCCACGCCTCTGTAGAGCCGAGCCATGCTCGGCTCTACAGGAAGCAGGAAACAGAAGGGCCGGCATTGCGCCGGCCCTTCTTCATTGCATTACCGCAGCAACCGCATCAGAACTTCGCGGTGAACTCCACGCCCCAGGTACGCGGCTCGTTGAGGAAGCCGGTCAGGTTGTTGAAGTCGATCGCGCCGACCACACGGGTCTGGTTGGTCAGGTTGCGGCCGAACACGGCCACGTCGTACTGGCCGTAATCCCAGTTGTAACCCAGGCGCAGGCCACCTTCCAGCGAGCTGCGGCCACGGAACTCCGGCGACTCGTAGATGAAGAAGTTCACCGCGCTGCGGTAGGCCCAGTCGGTGTAGGCATACAGCTCACTGCCATCGCTGAGCGGGAAGCCCACGCGCAGGGTCGCGTTGTGGATCCACTTCGGCGCCTGCGGCAGCGGATTGCCGTTGACCAGCGCGTAGGTGCCACCATTGATGATGGTGGTCGGGTCGGTGATGGTGCAGCCGCCGCCGCAGATCGCCACCGCCAGGTTCTTGTCCTTGATCTCGGTGTCGTTGTAGCTGCTGCCGAAGGTCAGCAGGACGTTGTCGGCCAGGTAGGCCTCCAGGTCCAGCTCCACGCCCTGGCCGATGGTCTTGTCAGCGTTGAGCAGGGTAGCGGTGTTGTTGCCGCCGCCGACGGCGATCAGCTGCTGGCCGTCCACGTCGTAGCGGAACACGCTGAAGCCGAGGCGTGCGCGACGCTCGAACAGATCGGCCTTGATGCCGGCCTCATACGAAATCACCTTCTCCGAATCGGCCTGCGACAGGCCCGGTGCGAACGCCAGGCGGCCCTGGATCGACGGTGCACGGAAGCCCTTGGCCACGCGTGCATAGGCATTGACGTTGTCGGTCAGCTTGTACACGCCGCTGACATCCCAGCTGACGTCGTTGACGTCGGTGTTGGCCAGATACGGGCCGCTGACCGGCGTACCGCCCGGCGTCTGCTGCAGCACGCTGGCGCTGAAGTCCTTCTTGTCCTGCGTGTAGCGCACACCGGCACGCAGCTTGAAGCGGTCGGTGACATCGAAATCACCCGAGGCGAACACCGCCCACGCCTTGTTGCGCTGCTGCTGCACGACGTGGCCGGTCTGCGGGTTGCCCGGCGTCAGCGAGTCGTAGTTGAAGTTGTTGATGGTGACGTCTTCATCGAAATAGAAGACGCCGGCCTGCCAGTCGAAGCGGCCCCATTCGTTGGACTCCACGCGGAATTCCTGGGTCCACTGGCGGTGGTGCGGCAGGCCGTCGGCCGACTCGGACGGGAACGGGATCAGGCCCGGGCCGGAGTTGCCTGCACCCAGGAACGCGGCGCCGTAGCCGCCGTCGATGTCGCCGCGATTGAGCGATTCGGCGGTCTCATAGCCGGTGATCGAATGCAGGGTCACCGAACCGAGGTTCCACTGCAGGCGCGCGCTGCCGCCCCAGGTTTCCAGGTCGGAGAAGTTGACGCCGTCGTTGGCGACCTTGTCGCGGTCGAAGTTCTCGACCAGCGAATTGCCGCCCTTCTCGATGATGTTGGCGCGGAACAGGCGAGCGGTGCCGTTGAGCTTGCGCTTGTGCAGGTTGAACAGCGCTTCGAAATCATCGCCTTCGTACAGGAACTGCACGCGGCCGGCGGCTTCGTCATAGCCTTCGAAGCCGCTGTTGGGCGCACCGGCACGGGTGTTGTCCACCCAGTCGTCGCGACGCTGGTAGATGGCCGACACGCGTGCGGACCAGCGGTCGGTCAGCGGGCCGCCGTAGGCGCCCTGCACGTTCCAGCTGTTGTAGGTGCCATAGCCCACGCGCACGTAGCCATCGGCATCCTGCGACGGACGCGCCGAATCGAACTTGACCACGCCGGCCGGGGTGTTGCGCCCGAACAGGGTGCCCTGCGGACCGCGCAGCACTTCCACACCGGCCAGGTCGAACAGCGGGAAGCCCTTCAGCAGCGGGCTTTCCTGCACCACATCGTCGTACACCAGCGAGACCGGCTGCGATGCATTGAGGTCGAAATCGGTGTTGCCCAGGCCGCGGATGTAGAAGCGCGGGAAGGCACGGCCGTAGGACGATTCGATGTTGAGGCTGGGCACGCGCGCAGCAAGGAAGCGGATGTCATCGCCCGCAGAACCGAGCACGTCGAGCTTTTCGCCCTGGATCGCGCTGATCGCAACCGGTACGTCCTTGGCGTTCTCGACGCGACGTTGTGCAGTCACCTGCAGCGCATCGAGGGCGACCGGATCCTTGGCGGCGGGGGTTTCCTGGGCGGCTGCTGCCAGCGGCAGCAGGGCGGAAAGAGCGACAACGAGCGGGCGCGCGACCGGAGAGCGGCCACGGGAAGTACGGGTCGGAGACATGGCGGTAGGCTGTGTTTGGAGGGGTGGTAAAACGGCGCTACCAGATAATTGTTGCAATACAGCACCTCCCTCGCAAATGCCGATCGTTCATGGCCGCCTCGCGGACCGCCGGAAGCTGCCGCTAGACTCGGGCTTTCCCCCCGCAACGGACCTGCTGCGATGACCCAGTGGTACTTCCATGCTCCCGGCCAGGCCGACCGTGTCGGTCCGTTCGACGAGGAGGCTGCGCGCCGCTTCGCACAGGCCAATCCACGCGCGTTGGCCTGGTGCCAGGGCATGACAGGGTGGACACCAGTGTCCGAAATCGTCGCCCTGCAGCAGGCCGGCGCCGCGACGGCAGCGCCGCCGCCGATGCCCGCAGCCATGCCCGCAGCCATGCCCGCAGCCGCAACAGCATCAGCCGGCGGCCGTGCCGACCGCATCGACTTCCGCATCGTCGGCCATGAAATGCAGTTCGTGGAAATCGAACTGGACCCTGGCGAAGGTGCGGTGGCCGAGGCCGGCGCGCTGATGTTCAAGGACGCGTCGGTGCAGATGGATACCGTCTTCGGCGGCGGCGCACGCGGTGGCCAGGGCAGCGGTTTCATGGAAAAGGTGATGGCCGCCGGCAAGCGCGTGCTGACCGGTGAGAGCCTCTTTGCCACCGTCTACACGCAGACCGGCCAGGGCCGCGGCAAGGTCGCCTTCGCTGCGCCCTATCCCGGCACCGTGCTGGCGATGAAGCTGGACCAGCACGGCGGACGCCTGATCTGCCAGAAGGACAGCTTCCTGGCGGGCGCGCGCGGCGTGCAGATCGGCGTGCAGTTCCAGCGCAAGATCATGACCGGCTTGTTCGGCGGCGAAGGTTTCATCATGCAGAAGCTGGAAGGCGACGGCTGGGTGTTCATCCATGCCGGCGGCTGCGTGGTCGAGCGTGAGCTGGCCGCCGGCGAACGCCTGGATGTCGATACCGGCTGCATCGTCGCCTATCACCCGACGGTGGACATGGACGTGCGCCGGGTCAAAGGCATCCGAAGCGTGCTGTTCGGTGGCGAAGGCGTGTTCCTGGCCACCCTGACCGGGCCGGGCAAGGTCTGGCTGCAGTCGCTGCCGTTCTCGCGTCTGGCCGGCCGCATGTGGATGGCCGCGCCGCAGGGCGGCGGCAAGAGCCGTGGCGAGAGTTCACTGCTGGGCTGAGTGGGCCGGAGGCTGGACGGCGCCGCCGTTTCTGACCGCAGGATATCGGTAGGTGCCGACCTTGGTCGGCACTGGCTTGTAAAAGCGCCGACCAAGGTCGGCGTCTACCGCCCGCAATTCATGAATGGGGAGTCCCCCCACCCTGCCCGCTCCGCCACGCCTTCGGTATGCTGGCGCCCTTTCCTGAACCCGGCGCCGCGAGCGCACTGCCGATGAGCC
>NZ_QAIJ01000117.1:0-8718 GCF_003060985.1 Stenotrophomonas sp. HMWF023 | reverse complement strand
TTGGCGCGGGCGTGGGCTACGCCGAGGGCGAATCGGCCATGGCGGTGGGCTACCAGCGCGTACTCAACGACAAGGGCTCAGCCACCTTCAGCCTCAATGGCGCGTTCACCAACAGCGGTGAGCGCAGCATGGGCGTGGGTGTGGGCATCGGCTGGTAAGCCATGGCGCCCCGGTGTGGTGCGCGTAACGAGCCCCGCCGCGCCGGGGCCATTGCAGAGGAAATTGCGATGTACAGCTTCATGAGCCGCTTCATGACCTACCGGCGCTACTACGTCTGGCGCGCCCGCATCCGCTACGTCACCCACGACATGGATACGTGGACGCTGGCGTGCCTGGTGTTGATGATCTGCATGGGGCTGATGGTGTGGGGGTTCTGGCGCGTGGTGAACGTGCCGCCGCCGCGCATCCATCCGGAAGCCGCCGCGGTGCGGGTGGAAGTGCTGACCGACGAAGCGATCCATCGCATCGTGCTGGTGCGCCACGGCGGCACGACGCCGGGTCATCCCTTCTACAGCGCCGCGGAGATCCGCGGCAGCACCCAGCGCACGCTGCGGGTGCGGCAGACGCTGCAGGACCCGGTACCGATGAAGCTGCAGGCGGACATGTACGCGGACATCGCCGACTACATCAACGCTACCGGCACCTGCATGCCTTTTCCCTGCCGCCGCGTGAGTTTCCGCATCGAACAGTTGCAGCGGTCAGGGCGCGAGAGCGCGGTACGCAACAAGGCTCTGGCCGAGATCCTGCAGGTGCCGTGGTACCTGGTGCCGAACCTTGATGGCGAACGGATGCGTGTGCGCAGTGGTTGGGCGGATGATTTCCAGGATGTGTATTCGCACGCCTGGAACCTGCATGACCTGCAGAAGATGCATGCGCGCATGATGGCCGAGTATCCGCATCGGGCCGCGGTGCCGTGGCTGGCGCGATTGGCAACCCCGACCGAGGAAAAGCTGATCTTCCCGTAGAGCCGAGCCATGCTCGGCTGCTCTCCGCGCAGATCGCGGCAGCCCCGAGCCGAGCATGGGCTCGGCTCTACGCCGGTCAACCGCCGATGTAGGCGGTGATCTCCGTCTCGGCCAACAACTGCCGCAACTGCGTGGCCGACGCCCGCCGCATGGGTTTCTCATCCACCGGCGACAGCGGTGCCTGGCGCAGGGCGTCGTAGGGCAGCACGGCCAGGTCGAAGGTCAGTTCTTCGGCACTGAACACCCACACCGGGACATCCAGGTTGCGCTCGCGGTCCAGCCGCAGGCGCCGCGTGCGCGATTCGGCGGGGATGCGGTGCTCGTCCAGGAAACGATGCACGGCCTCCGGGTCGTCGCTGTGCAGGTGCAGCTGCACGGGGCTGTTGGCGTCGGCGGTGCCGTCCAGCACGGGGCCGGCCAGGCGCGGCGAGAACCCGTGCAGGAACTCCAGCGCGCGCAACGCGGACTCGCGCCGCCGCTGCAGTTCGTTGCCGTGTTGTGGGCCGGAAAACAGCCGCTGGTACTCGCGCAGGGCCTGTTCGATCTCGACGTTGCGGGGCAGCGAGGCGTCGTCGTGGATGCCAAGACGGCTGGCGGCCTTGAGTTTGGCCTGATGGAAGTCGCGGATTCCGCCTTCGGCCATCAGCCGGGCGGCTTCGTGGGCGAGGCGATGACGCCGTTCGCGGGTCTGGCTGGCAGCATGCTGGTGAGCGCGGTGCATGCGATGACTCCCTGTTGCGACCTGGCTACAGACTAGCGCAGGCATGTGACATCTGCGTGGGTATTCCACGGAGGTGCCGCTGCGCTCGCCGGGCATGGCCCGGCGCTACCCGGGCAAAACTGCGGCGTGCGGATGCAACCGCGGTTGGCAGCGACCAAGGTAGCGCCGGGCCACCCCCGGCGAATATGTCGGCGCCAACCAAGGTTGGCATCTACCGGGGTAGCGCCGGGCCACACCCGGCGGATGCATCGGCGCCAACCAACGGTTGGCACCCACCGGGCGGTGGTAGCGCCGGGCCATGCCCGGCGAATGTATCGGCGCCAACCAAGGTTGGCACCCACCAAGCCTGGCCTTAGAAGATATCGAACGCGGCCGCGTCCGCCTGCGGGGTGCTCTGCAGGTTGAGGTCGTAGTCTGTCAGGCGGTCCATGTCTTCCACCTTCACCCATTCCACCGCGCCATTGAGCGTGGCCTGGACCATGCCGCTCGGCGGTTCGTTCTGCGCGATCGGGGTGTCCTTCAGCGCGGTGCGCATGTAGTCGATCCAGATCGGCAGGGCGGCCTTGCCACCGTATTCGCGGTAGCCCAGCGAGCGGAAGTCGTCGCGGCCCACCCACACGGTGGTCACGTACGAGCCGCCGAAGCCGGAGAACCAGGCGTCACGGTGATCATTGGTGGAGCCGGTCTTGCCGCCCACGTCTTCGCGGCCGAGTACCTTGGCCTGCGCGCCGGTGCCGCGCTGGACCACGTCGCGCATCATCGACACCAGCTGGTAGGCGGTGCGTGCGTCGATCGCACGCGGTGCGGTACGCGCATCCGGGTTGACCGGTGCGGCTGGCGTTTCGCTCTTGGCTTCCGCCTTGGCGGCGGCGGTGGCGTCAACCTTGGGTGGCGGGGCACCGAAGTTGAAGCCGTCCACCACCTGGTTCACCGGCTGGTCGCTGCTGCCGGCGCAGTCGCGGCAGGCCATCGCCGGGTTTTCCTTGAACACCAGGTTGCCATCGCGGTCGAGTACCTGGTCGATCAGCCAGGTGTCCACGCGCGAGCCGCCATTGGCGAACACGGCATAGCCACGGGCCACCGACAGCGGCGTCAGCGAGGCAGTACCCAGCGACATCGACAGGTTCGGCGGCAGCTCGGATTCGGCAAAGCCGAACTGGCTGATGTACTTGCGCGCGTAGTCCACGCCCATGCCATCAAGCAGGCGCACCGAGACCAGGTTGCGCGACTGCACCAGCGCTTCACGCAGGCGCATCGGGCCACGGAAGCCGCCGCCGTCGTTCTGCGGTGCCCAGGTCTTGCCGCGGCGGTCGCGGAACACGACCGGGGCATCGAGCACGATCGAGGCCGGGTTGTAACCCTTGTCGAAGGCGGCCGCATAGACGAACGGCTTGAAGCTCGAACCCGGCTGGCGCCGGGCCTGGGTGGCACGGTTGAACTTGTTGCCGGAGAAGCTGAAGCCGCCGACCAGGGCCTTCAGTGCGCCGCTGTGGGCGTCCAGCGAGACCAGCGCGGACTGGCCGCGCGGCAGCTGGTCGAGCAGCCACTCGCCCTCCTTGGCACCTGCGCGCACGCGCACGATGTCGCCGCGCTGTACCAGCTTGGCCGGGCTCTTGTTGGTCCACTTGGCGGCACCGGCCGGCAGCACGATCTCGCTGCGGTTGGCCAGCACCACGGTGGCACTGCCGTCGGCGCCGGTGCTGGCGACGATGGCCGGCAGCAGGCCGGACTGCGAGAACGTGCCGCGCAGGTGCTCGGCCAATGCAGCGGCATCATCGCCGGTACCCAGCTGTACCTGCTTCTCCACGCCGTGCCAGCCGTGGCGATGGTCGTACAGCAGCAGGCCGTCGCGTACCGACAGGTTGGCGGCGGTCTGCAGCGTCGCGTCGATGGTGGTGGTGACGTGGTAGCCCTTGTTGACAACGTCGCCGCCGAAGCGGGCGATCATTTCCTGGCGCACCAGTTCGGCCACGTAGGGCGCATCGACCTGCACCGGCGGCTCATGCGCGGTGGCGTGCATCGGCACGGCCTTGGCCGCGTCGGCCTCGGCCTGGCTGACGAACTTCAGGTCGGCCATGCGCTGCAGCACATAGTTGTCACGGCGCTGGCGGGCGCGCTCCGGGTTGGAGATCGGGTTGCCCGAGGACGGGAACTTGGGGATGCCGGCCAGCGAGGCCATCTCGTCCAGGTCCAGTTCGCCCAGCTTCTTGCCGTAGTAGAACTCGGCGGCGGCGGCCACGCCGTAGGCGCGGTTGCCGAAGAAACTCTTGTTCAGGTACAGCTCGAAGATCTCGTCCTTGCTCAGCTCGGACTCGATCTTGCGCGCCAGCAGGATCTCGGCCAGCTTGCGGGTATAGCTGTACTCGGAGCTGAGGAAGAACTGGCGGGCCACCTGCTGGGTGATGGTGGAGCCACCGGGCACGCGCTTGTCGTTGGTGGTGGCCAGCAGCCACACCGCGCGACCGATGCCCTTGTAGTCCACGCCGCCGTGCTCGTAGAAGCGGGCATCCTCAGTGGCCAGGAACGCCTGCTTCAGCTTCTCCGGCACGTCCTTCATGGTGATGGGGGTACGCCGGGTCTCACCGAACACCGCCATCAGCTTGCCGTCGGCAGCGTAGACGTACATCGGCTCCTGCATTTCCACATCGCGCAGGGTCTGCACGTCGGGAAGCTTGGAAGAAACGGCGTAGTACAGGCCGCCAACGGCGGCCGCTCCGACCAGCGCCAGGACCAGGACAACAAGGAAGATCCAGCGCAGCCAGCGGCGGAGACGGGTCATCGGTGTCAGATTCCGATTGCGAATTTCGTGGTCGCAGAGTATAGATTACGCAAGGTGGCGGCTGGGGCCGGCACTGGGGAGTGCAAGGGGACGCCAGGGGCTGCGTGTTCATCCTGTGAGGGATGTCACAGCAGGGCGGTTGCCATTTGCTAAGAATACGTTATTAATGCGCGGACGCAGCTCTTGCGTCCAAGTGCCCGTCGGCAGGGGAGAAACCGTGGGGCTCATCCCAAAAAGTCAGTCGCCGCTTATTGGCGTCGACATCAGTTCGACTGCGGTAAAGCTGTTGCAGCTTTCACGCAGCGGCAACCGTTTTCGTGTGGAACATTACGCCGTGGAACCGCTGCCGCCGAACGCGGTGGTGGAGAAGAACATCGTCGAAGTGGAGGCCGTGGGAGAGGCCATCCGCCGGGCGATGAACCGTTCCGGCAGCAAGGCCAAGCTGGCCGCTGCGGCCGTGGCCGGTTCGGCGGTGATCACCAAGGTGATCCCGATGCCGGCCGACCTGGACGAGAACGACATGGAAGCCCAGATCGAGCTGGAAGCGGTCAACTACATTCCGTATCCGATCGAGGAAGTGAACCTGGACTTCGAGGTGATCGGGGCGATCCCGAACAACCCGGAAATGGTCCAGGTGCTGCTGGCTGCCTCGCGTTCGGAAAACGTTGAACTGCGCCAGTCCGCACTGGAACTGGGCGGCCTGCAGGCCAAGGTGATGGACGTGGAGGCCTTCGCGGTCGAGAACGCCTTCGCCCTGGTGGCCAGCGAGCTGCCGGTTTCGGCCGAGGGCGTGGTTGCGCTGGTCGATATCGGCGCCACCATGACCACCCTCAACGTACTGCGCGGTGGCCGCAGCCTGTACAGCCGCGAACAGGTGTTCGGTGGCAAGCAGCTGACCGACGAGATCATGCGCCGCTATGGCCTGAGCTACGAGGAAGCCGGTCTGGCCAAGCGCCAGGGCGGGCTGCCGGAAAGCTACGAGATGGAAGTGCTGGAGCCGTTCAAGGAAGCCACGGTGCAGCAGATCAGTCGTCTGCTGCAGTTCTTCTACGCCGGCAGCGAATTCAACCGCGTCGATCACATCGTGCTGGCTGGCGGCTGTGCCGCCCTTGCAGGCCTGCCGGAGATGGTCGAGGAACAGCTGGGCGTGCCGACCGTGGTCGCCAACCCGCTGGCACAGATGACCCTGGGGCCGAAGGTGCAGGCGCACGCGCTGGCCCAGGACGCCCCGGCGCTGATGATCGCGACCGGTCTGGCGCTGAGGAGCTTTGACTGATGGCGCGCATCAATCTATTGCCCTGGCGCGCCGAACGGCGCAAGCAACGCCAGCGCGAGTTCGGCATCATGCTGGGTATGGCCGCCCTCGGTGGCTTGCTGCTGTCGCTGTTGATCTGGTTCTACTACGACATGCAGGTCAGCGGGCAGAACGATCGCAACGCCTACCTGCAGACCGAGATCGACAAGGTCAAGGAGCAGAACACGGAAATCGACCGCCTTGACGAGCAGAAGAATCGATTGCTGGCCCGCAAGGCGGTGATCGAGCAGCTGCAGGCCAAGCGTTCGCAGATGGTCCACCTGTTCGATGCGCTGGTCCGCACCATTCCCGATGGCGTGGTGCTCACCGCCCTGCAGCAGGAAGGCGACGTGCTGACCCTGGAAGGCCGCACCCAGTCCAATGCACGCGTTTCGGCTTACATGCGCAACCTGGAAGTCTCCGGCTGGATGACCAATCCGGAACTGGCGATCATCGAGGCGCGTGAACCGGACAAGGACAAGGACGGACGTGCGACTGGTCCGGTGGCCGACATCAAGGCATTGCCGTATGTGTTCAAGGTCAAGGTCAAGCTGCCCGCGCAGAGCGAGGAAACAGCGACGACCCCGGGCCTGAACCCTGATGGCAGTGTGGCCGGCACCGCGCCGGTCGCACCGCCGGTCGCACCGCTCAGTGCCGGGCCGGACGCTGCGGCACCTGCTGCTGCACCGCCGTCGGGATCGACTCCGGCAGCTACGCCGGCGACTGCCCCGGCACAGGCACCAGCGCCGGCCGCACCGCCTGCGCCGGCCGCACCGGCAACCAAGCCTGAGGGCAGCCGCCTGGCGCAGCCACCGCAGGCCTTCCACGCCCCGCTGCAGGGGGATCGCGCATGAGCAGGAAAGTCGACATCAAGAACCTGGACTTCAACGACATCGGCAACTGGCCGAAGAACGCGAAGATCGTGTTCTGCTCGCTGATCGCCCTGGTCATCATGTTCGTGCTGTGGATGCTGCTGGTCAGCGGCAAGCGCGAGGAACTGGCCGGGTTGGAATCGAAGGAGGTCGAGCTGCGCACCCAGTTCACCAAGGAACAGGAACGCGCGGTCAATCTGGAACCGCTGAAGCAGCAGCTGGCACAGATGGAGCAGGTCCTGCAGCAGATGCTGCGGCAGCTGCCGAGCAAGACCGAAATGCCGGACCTGATCATCGACATCTCGCAGACCGCGCTGTCCAGCGGCCTGTCCAATGAGTTGTTCGAGCCGGAGCAGGAGCAGATCAAGGAGTTCTACGCCGAGAAGCCGATCAAGCTGCGGATGGTGGGCAGCTACCATCAGTTCGGAGCCTTCGTCAGCGGCGTGGCCTCGTTGCCGCGGGTGGTGATCCTGACCATGCACGACATCAACCTCAAGCCCAAGGACAAGACCGGTGGCAACGTCCGCGCCGGAGCCCTGGAACTGTCCGGTACGGTCAAGACCTACCGTTACCTGGATGAGGCCGAGGTCGAGGCACAGCAGAAGGCTGAAGCGGGCAAGGAGGCGAAGAAGTGATCCGTTCCTTCATTGCACGTGGTGGGATGGTGCTGATGGTGGTGCTGCTGGCCGCCTGCGGCCGTGGCGTGACCAGCACGCCGGGTGATGCACCCAACCTGGAAAAATGGGTCGAAAGCGAGCGTGCGCGACCGGCGCAGCCGCTGGAGCCGCTGCCGGTGATGCAGCAGTTCGAGACCTTCGAATACTCCGCGCAGGGCATGCGCGATCCGTTCACCGATGCCTGGACCAACCCGCAGCAGGGGAATGGGGGACTGCGGCCAGATCCGAACCGGCGCAAGGAGCCGATGGAAGGCTTCCCGCTGGACGCGCTGGACATGGTCGGCACCATCGGAACAGGCGCCGGTACCGTGGCGCTGGTGATGGGGCCGGACAAGGTGACCTATCGGGTGCGTCCCGGCGGTTACCTGGGGCAGAGCGACGGGCGGGTCACCGCGGTCTTCGAAGACCGCGTGGAGCTGATCGAACTGGTGCCGGATGGCGCGGGTGGCTGGCTGGAACGTCCAGCAACACTCGCGCTGGAAGATCAATGATCGTTTACTGGGGATAGCACGATGACCTTTCACCAAGCCAAGGGGCTGCGTCCCATCCGGCGCTCCACCTTGAACCGCATCAGCGCGCTGGGAGTCGCGTTGATGCTGGCCTGCGCTCCGGCGCTGGCCGCCGCACCGTCGGAAAAACCGACCGGCACGGCGCTGGCGGCGACGCCGGCCGCTGCACCGGCAGGCCTGTCGGTCTCGCGCATCGACTTCAAGCGTGGCGATGACGGCGCAGGCCGCCTGATCCTGCAGTTCGACGGCCAGGGCGCCATGCCCGACCTGCGCAGCCAGGGCAACAGCGTGGTTGTCGATGTCGGTAACGCGCGCCTGCCGGCCAACCTGCAGAAGCCGATGAACGTCACCGACTTCGCCACTCCGGTGCAGCGCATCGATGCCAAGCCGTCCGGGGCCGGCACCCAGCTGGTGCTGAGCACGGGCGGTCCGGTCGAGTCGCTGGCCTACCAGAGTGGCAACGAGTACGTGGTGGAGATCAGCCCGCGGCAGGCGCAGGCCGCCGTTGGCGCAGTCACTGCCGGCAGCGTGACCCAGGCCGCCAAGGGCGTGCCGCAGCGCGGCTTCGCCGGCAAGCCGGTGACTTTCAACTTCCAGGACGTGCCCGTGCGCACTGTCCTGCAGCTGATTGCCGAAGAGTCGAATCTGAACGTAGTGGCCTCCGACTCGGTGCAGGGCAATGTGACCCTGCGCCTGGTCAACGTGCCGTGGGACCAGGCGCTGGATATCGTGCTGCGTGCCAAGGGCCTGGACAAGCGTCGTGACGGCAGCGTGGTGTGGGTTGCGCCGCAGTCCGAACTGGCCAAGTTCGAGCAGGAGAAGGAAGACGCGCGCATCGCCATCGAGAACCGCGAAGATCTGATGACCGACTACGTCCAGATCAACTACCACAGTGCCACGC
>NZ_QAIJ01000116.1:0-6664 GCF_003060985.1 Stenotrophomonas sp. HMWF023 | reverse complement strand
GTCGCGATTCGGGAGGCACCTGATTACATCACGGTTGATCTCTACCACTGCAAATACTGCGGTAGCGGTCAACGGCCAGGAGCGCGCGTGGACGATGCGTATGTGGTAGCCGGGCAGGCAAGCAGGTCTGCGAAATGGCTCCATAAGGGCCCCGCGCTCTTCCAGCGTCTGCTAGATCGGTACAGCGCAGGCGAAGGCAGTTGCGCCCAACGATTGCTGAAGGGAACGCCGTCGCAAATCGATATCTTGAGGTTCAAGTCGCGGGATATTGAAATGCGAATGGGGTTCTTCATCGTCCAGCCCGCTTTTTCTGCCGCTAAAGTTACAGACAGCGTGATGACTGTACTTGGCACCAGCTATATGTATCTTCGTGACATTGCGAATGTCGACCTGCGCGTGATCGCTAGTCCTTGATGGAATGGACTTCTCAATTGGCCATACACAGACAATGTCCGAAATGGATCGAGAGTGGCCTTTAGCTTTCCTAGCCGTGCTGTCTGACTGTCGACGCGTCAATGATACAGGTAGAAATTCAACCACCGGCCTCGAGGACTCAAATCGCGCTCAATGTCAAAATCTTAAAATTAGCTCAAGTGGCTATCTCGATAGCAAACCATAAATATTGCATATGTACGCCTCGCCACCATCGGCGATACTTTTATTGCCCCGTATTCAAATCTATTACTATTTAATTTTTAATTAATCAACATGACTAATGAAAAGATAAAAAGCCACTGTCGAGAATGTGGCCACGAAACAAATCACAGCATCCTCTCGGAGCGCAATGAGTCATCAAGAGATGAATATTCTTATGATAGGGCATACCAAATAATTGAATGCCTTGGTTGCGAAACAAAATCATTTAGAGACATTCTAAGCGAAATTGAGCACACCTATCAGATTTCTGAAGATGAATGGGAGGTGCCCACCTCGATAACAATCTACCCAAAATTCATAAATAATCATCGCTCGCTAAGGGGCGTTTATTATCTCCCAAGTTTGGTTGGTGCAATCTATAGGGAGGTGCTACTGGCACTACAGGAGGATGCCCCAATATTAGCGGGATTAGGTCTTCGGGGCACCGTTGAAGCTGTCTGCAACCACCTTAAAATTGATGGAAGAACGCTAGAGATAAGGATTTCCAAATTAGCATCGGGTGGCTACATCTCCCGAAAAGATGCCGAACGTTTGCATGGAATACGTTTCATGGGCAACGATGCAGCCCATGAAATAAAAAAACCTAAAGAGGCACAACTTTCAGTTGCCTTAAACATAGTTGAACACCTCTTATCTAGTGTTTATATTCTGGAGGAAGAGGTGCAAGGAAACATAGACACGCTAATTACGGAATTTGATCAGTTTAAGGAGCTATTGGATAAGAAATTAGTTGGCTTTCCCGCCGGAGATGAGCTACCAATCATTGGGCTACTCGGGAGGGATATCCGCAGAGTAAAAGATTCCTTGCCGGCACTGGAGGCGGAACTGGTGAATAGAATAGATAATGGTGAAATAGAAGAAATTATCAAAGGAAAATTGGATAAATATAATAATTCCAAGAATGATCTTCAGCACTACATCATAGCCTAGCTCTATTAATGCGAAACCAGCTCCACGCGCAGTTCAAATAGCGTATTGAAACCGCACCCTCGAAAGCGCCTTCAAATGGAGCGAACTATTGAGCTTCCTGGGGAGCCGGCATCGTCCGGCGCTTGCACACACAGCAAGGGCGCCTCTCGGCGCCCTCGTTCTTTCAACTCATTCCCACTCAATAGTAGCCGGCGGCTTCCCCGAGATGTCATAAACCACCCTCGATACCCCCCGCAACTCATTGATGATCCGGTTGCTCACCGTTCCCAGGAATTCATACGGCAGATGCGCCCAATGCGCCGTCATGAAGTCAATCGTCTCCACGGCCCTTAGCGCAATCACCCACTCATAAGCGCGCGCATCACCCACCACGCCCACCGACTTCACCGGCAGGAACACGGCAAACGCCTGGCTGGTCTTGTCGTACAGATCCGCCTTGCGCAGCTCATCAATGAAGATGGCATCGGCCTTGGCCAGCAGTTCGGCGTATTCGCGCTTCACTTCACCCAGAATACGCACGCCCAGACCCGGGCCCGGGAACGGATGGCGGTAGACCATGCTGCGCGGCAGGCCCAGTTCAACGCCCAGGCGGCGCACTTCGTCCTTGAACAGCTCGCGCAGCGGCTCCACCAGGCCCAGCTTCATGTGCTCCGGCAGGCCGCCCACGTTGTGGTGGCTCTTGATCACATGCGCCTTGCCGGTCTTGCTGCCGGCCGACTCGATCACGTCCGGGTAGATGGTGCCCTGCGCCAGCCACTTGGCGTTCTTCAGCTTGTTCGACTCTTCGTCGAAGATCTCAACGAACAGGTTGCCGATGATCTTGCGCTTGGCCTCCGGGTCGCTCACGCCTTCCAGCGCGCTGAAGTAACGGTCGGCGGCATTTACGCGCACCACCTTCACGCCCATGTGCTCGGCAAACATCGCCATCACCTGGTCGCCTTCCTGCCAACGCAGCAGGCCGGTATCCACGAACACGCAGGTCAGCTTCTCGCCGATGGCTTTGTGCAGCAGCGCGGCTACAACGGACGAGTCAACGCCGCCGGACAGGCCCAGGATCACTTCGTCATCGCCCACCTGTTCGCGCACGCGAGCGATCTGGTCGTCGATGATGTTGGCGGCGGTCCACAGGGTCTGGCAACCGCACACGTCCACCACGAAGCGGCGCAGCAGCGCCTGGCCCTGCAGGGTGTGGGTCACTTCCGGGTGGAACTGCACGCCGTACCAGCGCTTTTCTTCGTTGGCCATGGCGGCCACCGGAATGCGGTCGGTGGTGGCGGTGATGGTGAAGCCCGGCGGTGCAACGGAGACGTGGTCGCCGTGGCTCATCCAGACATTCAGCTTCGGCTCGCCGCCGTGGTCGCTCAGGCCCTTGAACAGCGCATCCGGGTTGATCACGTTCACTTCGGCGTGGCCGAATTCGCGCTGATCAGCCGCTTCGGTGGCACCGCCCAGCTGCGCGGCCAGGGTCTGCATGCCGTAGCAGATGCCGAAGATCGGCAGGCCGCTGTCGAACACTTCCTGCGGCGCGGCGGGCGCGCCCGGCAGCGTGGTCGATTCCGGGCCACCGGACAGGATGATGCCCTTGGCGCCAAAGCCGGCGATCTCGGCCGGGTTGTGGTCCCAGGCCCAGATTTCGCAGTAGACGCCCAGCTCGCGGATGCGGCGGGCAATCAGCTGCGTGTACTGCGCGCCGAAATCGAGGATGAGGATCTTGTCGTTATGGATGTTGGTCATTCGGGCGCTCAGGGATGGGTAGTACAGAGAAGGTGCTCAGCACGCTGGCGGACAACTCACGCCGCAATTCATCGGCCACCGGATCCGGCGCGGTCCATCGCACGCCGATGAAGCCATCGGCACGCTGCTCGCGCCGTGGATAGGGATCGCCCCACATGCAGGTCTGCAGCCGTTCGGTGTCGGCGCTGCTGGTTTCGCAGCGGATCAGCCGCGCATCGGTCATGTCGACAAGCTTCTCGTCGAACCAGGAACCGAAGCTCCGCTCGAAGTGCGGGAGCTGCGTCGACCAGCCCAGCCGGCGATAGCTCTCATCACGCAGTGACGGCAGAATCTCCGGGCTGTATTCACCCTGCCAGCAAACCAGCAAGCCGTTGAAACTGGATGCGCGCGGCGGCACCAGGCGCCATTGCAGCGCCCCCTGCGGCTCAAGCCGCCAGCCCAGTGGCAGGTCGAAGGTCAGGTTCGGACAGGACACCCGGTTCGCAGGGGGCGCCACCTCGGCCGAGGAGTGCTCGGCAGCGCCGGAGCACCCCGCGACCAGCAGGGCCACGCCAAGCAAGCTCCCGCCACGGTATCGGCCGGCGCGCTGGCCGGCAGTGCGGAGGTAGCTCACGAGACCGAGGCGGGCAGTCATCAGGAGCGGTAGTTCGGCGGCTCTTTGGTGATCGTCACGTCGTGGACGTGGCTCTCGCGCTGGCCGGCGCCGCTGATCTTCACGAACTTGGGCTTGCTGCGCATGTCCTCGACGGTAGCGCAGCCCACGTAGCCCATGGTGGCGCGCAGGCCGCCCATCAGCTGGTGGATGATGCCGCCCACCGGGCCGCGGTACGGCACGCGGCCTTCGATGCCTTCCGGCACCAGCTTGTCGGCGGTGGCGGCGTCCTGGAAGTAGCGGTCCTTGGACCCCTTCTCCATCGCGGCCAGCGAGCCCATGCCGCGGTAGCTCTTGTACGAACGGCCCTGGAACAGCTCGGTTTCGCCCGGCGATTCCTCGGTACCGGCCAGCAGGCCACCCACCATGATGGTGGAGGCACCGGCAGCCAGCGCCTTGCCGATGTCGCCGGAGTAGCGAATGCCACCGTCGGCGATCAGCGGGATGCGGTCCTGCAGCGCTTCGGCCACCAGGTCGATCGCGGTGATCTGCGGCACGCCCACGCCGGCCACCACGCGGGTGGTGCAGATCGAGCCCGGGCCGATGCCCACCTTCACTGCATCCGCGCCGCTGTCCAGCAGCGCCAGCGCGGCTTCACCGGTGCAGATGTTGCCGCCGATGACCTGCACGTTCGGGAAGTTCTTCTTGACCCAGCTGACGCGGTCCAGCACGCCCTGCGAATGGCCGTGCGCGGTATCGACCACGATCACGTCCACGCCGGCAGCGACCAGCGCTTCCACGCGGCGATCAGTATCGCCGCCGACGCCGACGGCCGCGCCGACCAGCAGGCGGGTGGCGATGTCCTTGGCAGCGTTCGGGAAGTCGGTGTTCTTCTGGATGTCCTTGACGGTGATCAGGCCACGCAGGGCGAACTCGTCATTGACCACCAGCACCTTTTCGATGCGGTTGCGGTGCAGCAGCTGCAGCACTTCATCAGACGCGGCGCCTTCCTTGACCGTGATCAGGCGATCCTTCTTGGTCATGATGTGGCGGACCGGATCGTCCAGCTCGGTCTCGAAGCGCATGTCGCGGTGGGTCACGATGCCGACCAGCTGGCCGCCGCCGTCCACCACCGGCACGCCGGAGATGTTGCGCGCCTGGGTCAGGGCCAGCACGTCGCGGATGGTGGTTTCCGGGCCGACGGTGATCGGGTCGCGGATGACGCCGGCCTCGAATTTCTTGACCGTGGCCACTTCGGCGGCCTGCTGCTCCACGCTCAGGTTCTTGTGGATGATGCCCATGCCGCCCAGCTGTGCCATGGCGATGGCCAGACGTGCTTCGGTGACGGTATCCATGGCGGCGGACAGGATCGGAAGCTTGAGCTTCAGGTCGCGAGTCAACCGCGTTTCGAGGTTGACGTCCTTGGGCAGGATGGTCGAATGAGCGGGGACGAGCGAGACGTCGTCGTAGGTGAGAGCTTCAGCCTGGATGCGCAGCATCGGCATACCCGAGATGTGGGGAAGCGCGACATTTTACCCTGTTTTGGCGACCAAGAACAGTAATTTTGATGGCGGGAAACAGGCAATGCTGCGACACAGTGTCGCGCGGGCGCACCGCCCTTGGTTGGCACGAACCGTCCGGCATCCGGACCCCAGCTGGGGCAACGGCCCCGTCAGATGTGTGCCAACCAAGGTTGGCACCTACCAGGAGCGGGTCATGCGGGCCGGCGGGAAGTACGGGGCATCGACGCGACCCCGGTAGCGCCGGGCCATGCCCGGCGAGCGCAGCGGCGCCGCAACAATCCGCCGGGCATGGCCCGGCGCTACCATGCCGCATCGCAAGCTGCCCAGCCCGGTCAGACCCCGGCTTCCGCCGCTTCCAACGTGTTCTGCATCAACGTGGCCACGGTCATCGGGCCCACGCCACCCGGCACCGGGGTGATCCAGCTCGCCCGCTCCGCAGCCACCTTGAATCCAACATCACCCACCAACCGGCCGTCGTCCAGCCGATTGATACCCACGTCGATCACCACCGCACCCGGCTTCACCCACTCGCCCGGCACGATACCCGGGCGGCCCACCGCCACCACCAGGATGTCGGCGTTGCGCACGGCCTGTTCCAGCACGTCCTTGGGAGTGAACTTGTGGCAGCTGGTCACGGTGCAGCCGGCAATCAGCAGCTCCAGGCCCATCGGCCGGCCGACGTGGTTGCTGACGCCGACGATGGTGGCGTTGCGGCCGCGCACCGGCTGGTCGGTGTGGCCCAGCAGCGTGGTGATGCCGCGCGGGGTGCACGGGCGCAGGCCGAACTCGCGCAGGGCCAGGTGGCCGACGTTTTCCGGGTGGAAGCCGTCCACGTCCTTGCGCGGGTCAATGCGCTGGATCAGCCGGCGTGCATCGGGAATGCCCGGCAGCGGCAGCTGGATCAGGATGCCGTTGATCTTCGGGTCGGCGTTGAGCTGGTCGATCAGGTCGAGCAGCTCGGCCTCGGTGGTGCCGGCCGGCAGATCGTAGTCATAGGCTTCGATGCCGACCTTCTCGGCGGCGCGGCGCTTGTTGCGCACGTACACGGTCGAGGCCGGGTCACCGCCCACCAGCACCACGGCCAGGCCCGGGCGGCTGCCACCGGCGGCAACACGGGCGTCCACCCGCACCTTCAGGCTGTCGAGCAGGTCCTCGGCGATACGGCGGCCATCGAGGATGCGGGCAGGAAGCTGGGAGGCGGAATCGGTCATCGGGGGCAGGCGTGGGG
>NZ_QAIJ01000115.1:8379-8705 GCF_003060985.1 Stenotrophomonas sp. HMWF023 | reverse complement strand
ACCAGTGCCCGGTCTGCGCGGCCACAGGCTTGAGATACACCTGCGAAGGAAAGTGCCTGCCCCGTCAGCAAACGATTTCAGGGGCAGGACGAGTAGAGAACAGTCGAGCATGGCTCGACTCTACAAAAGCCAATTTCGATCGATTTGACGTTCATCCACGCATGGCGTGGATCTACGTGTCGACCAAGGTCGACACCTACCAACAGCCGCGGGAACCTGTCGAAGGCGGGGTGGGTCCGGTTGCGAGGGTGTCCGCGGCATGGATGCCGCGGCCAAGCCCCCAGGGACGGGTTTACGGCGTCCCTCGCAACCGGACCCATCCCGCC
>NZ_QAIJ01000115.1:6398-8361 GCF_003060985.1 Stenotrophomonas sp. HMWF023 | reverse complement strand
ACCCTCACTCGAGCGGCTGCAGCGGCACCTTGGCCAGGATCCGCTGCCACGGGAACAACGGGCCGGGATCCCGCTTGCGCGCCACGGTCACGGCCGGGTCGTCACTGGCGGGTACCTGCTCCAAGTCCAGCTGGTCGTGGCCGGCGATCTGCCGCAGCGACGGATACTGCAGCACCAGCGCCTGCAGCAACCGCTCCAACGCCAGCAGCTGCGCTTCGGTGTAGGGCTCGTCCATCGCCTGGTGGCGGCTGTCGAGCCAGTGCGGGTAGCGCCCAGAGTTGACCAGTTCGATGCCCACCGAATCGGCATTCATGCCGCGCACGTGGTGGGCGATGCGCTCCGGCGCCACGTACTGCACCACGCTGCCGTCGCGGTCGATGTAGAAATGCCCGCTGTTGCCGGCGCCGCTGTCGTACAGCACGCGCTCGCCGTACTCGCGGGCGGTAGCCAGGTCGGGCAGTTCGGTGCAGTGGATCACCACCATCGCCAGGCTGGATGGATCGCGCACGGGCAGGCGGTCGTGGTAGGGCAGCGGCTGCAGTTGTAGGCCGGGCAGGAGCGGGTTGGGCATGCGGCGATGCTAGCATTGCCGAATGAAACTGCCTTCCCTTCTGCTGTCGGTCCGCTCCGTGGGAGCGCACGCATGAGCCGCGGTCACTGCATCCTGTCGCACGGTTTCGAGAGCGGCCCGGAGGCGACCAAGGTCACCGCCCTGGCCGAGGTCGCTGAGCGCCTGGGCTGGACCCATGAGCGCCCCGATTACACCGACCTGGACGCGATGAGCGAGGTCAGCCGCGTTGGCGACGTGCGCACCCGCCTGCAACGCCTGATCGAGCGCACGGCCGCTGCCGCCGCGCAGGGGCCGGTGGTGCTGGCCGGCTCCAGCCTGGGCGCCTACATCTCGGCCATCGCCTCGCTGCAGGTGCCGGTGGCCGGCCTGTTCCTGATGGTGCCGCCAACCACCATGGGCCCGATGCCGGCGCTGGACGCCGCGCCGGTGCCGACAACGGTGGTGCAGGCCTGGCATGACGAGGTGGTGCCGGCCGCCGGGGTCATCGCCTGGGCGCAGGCGCGCTCGGCGCAGCTGCTGCTGGTGGACGACGGCCATCGCCTGGAACACCACGTGGAGGCCTCCGCGCAGGCCTTCGAGCGCCTGCTGCGGCAGCTGTGAAGCCCGGGCGCACGGCGCGCCCGCCCGCATTGACTACAATGGCAGCCCCGCCGCCCCCGGCGCGGGCCTGCCGGCCGTGCCCACGGCCCTCCCTTCCGAATGGCCCGGCTCCCTGCCGTGCCTGACCACCTGCGAACCGATCCCGTGAAATTTTTTGTCTCCTGCGCCAAGGGCCTGGAATACCTGCTTGCCGATGAGCTGTCGGCCCTCGGCCTGGAAAAGGCCACTGCCACCATCGCCGGCGTCAATGCCGATGGCGAACTGGAGCAGGCGCTGCGGATCGTCATGTGGTCGCGGCTGGCCAGCCGCGTGCTGTGGCCGATCGACGAATTCGAATGCCCGGACGAGCAGGCGCTGTATGACGGCGTGCGCGCGCTGCCGTGGCACGAGCACATCAAGCCGGAGATGACCCTGGCGGTGGACGCGCACGTGTCCGGCGACAAGATCACCCATGCCCGTTTTGCCGCGCAGCGGATCAAGGACGCCATCGTCGACCGCATGCGTGACGAAGGGCTCGAGCGCCCTTCGGTCAACACCGATCTGCCGGACGTGCGCGTCAACCTGTCGCTGCGCAAGGGCCGCGCCTCGCTGTCGATCGACCTCGGTGGTGGCCCGCTGCACCGCCGTGGCTGGCGTGGTGCTGCGCATGACGCGCCGTTGAAGGAAAACCTGGCTGCCGCGCTGCTGATGCGTGCGCAGTGGCCGCGCCTGCATGCTGCCGGTGGCGGCCTGCTGGATCCGATGTGCGGCAGCGGCACCCTGCTGATTGAAGGCGCGCTGATGGCCGCCGAC
>NZ_QAIJ01000115.1:0-6388 GCF_003060985.1 Stenotrophomonas sp. HMWF023 | reverse complement strand
ATCCAGCGCGAAGCGCGTGATCGCGAAGCGGCCGGCCTGGCTGCGCTGAAGCCGGTCGTCCACGGCAGCGACATCGACCCGGTGGCGATCCAGGCGGCGCGCGAGAACGCGGAAGTGGCTGGCGTCGCCCATGCCATCCGCTTCACCCGCGCCGATGTGGCTGACCTGCCCACCCCGGAGCAGGAGATCGGCGCGGTGGTCTGCAACCCGCCGTATGACGAGCGCCTGGCCGCCGATCCGGCGCTGTACCGCAAGCTGGGCAATGCCCTGCAGAAGGCGGTGCCGCAGTGGCGCGCCAGCCTGCTGTGCGGCAATGACGAACTGGCCTTCGCTACCGGCCTGCGTGCGGGCAAGAAGTACCAGATGTTCAATGGTGCATTGGAATGTGCACTGATCGTCTGCGATCCGATTGCGGTGCCCGGTCGCGATCCGGCACAGGTGCGCGAGCTGAGCGAAGGCGCGCAGATGGTGGCCAACCGCCTGCGCAAGAACCTGAAGAAGTTCAAGAGCTGGCGCGCGCGCGAAGGCATCACCTGTTTCCGCGCCTATGATGCCGACCTGCCGGAATACGCAGCGGCCATCGATGTGTACGAGGAAGACGGCGGCCAGCGCCGCACCTTCCTGCATGTGCAGGAATACGCCGCACCGGCGGCGATTCCCGAGAACGACGTGCGCCGCCGCCGCAATGAACTGCTGGCCGCTGCGCGCGAGGTGTTCGGCGTGCCGCCGGAACAGGTGTCGATGAAGTCGCGCGAACGTGGCAAGGGCGGCAGCAAGTACGGCCGTTTCGAGCAGCGTGATGAGTTCCTCGTGGTACGCGAGAACAATGCGCTGCTGCAGGTGAACCTGTTCGATTACCTCGATACCGGCCTGTTCCTCGACCATCGCCCGCTGCGCCGCCTGATGGCCGAGCAGGCGCGCGGCAAGCGCTTCCTCAACCTGTTCTGCTACACCGGCGTGGCCAGCGTGCAGGCGGCGGTGGCCGGTGCGGCAAGCACCACCAGCGTCGACCTGTCGGCCACCTACCTGCAGTGGTGCTACGACAACCTGGCCTTGAACGGACAGGGCGGCAACCAGCACCTGCTGGTGCAGGCCGATGCGATGGCATGGCTGGAAGGCGATCGCGGCCAGTACGACGTGATCTTCTGCGACCCGCCGACGTTCTCCAACTCGGCCCGCGCCGAGGACTTCGACGTGCAGCGCGAACAGGTGAAGATGCTGCGTGCGGCCGTCGCCCGGCTGGCGCCGAATGGCGTGCTGTACTTCTCCAACAACTTCCGCCGCTTCAAACTGGAAGAGAGCGCCATCGCCGAGTTCGCGCAGTGCCGCGAGATCAGCGCCAGCACCATCGGCCCGGATTTCGAGCGCAACGCACGCATCCATCGTGCGTGGGAGCTGAAGCGCCTGGCGTGATGCCTGGCGTCATGCGGTAGTGCCGGCCGCTGGCCGGCAGCTGCAGGACTCTTGCAAAGCTTCATGGGGTTGCCGGCCAGCGGCCGGCACTACCCTTCCGGATGGATCCACGCCCTGCGCGGCATCCGAAGTAGATCCGCGCCATGCGTGGATGGGACTACCGCACGGCCTACAACAACGCCACCACCAGCCCGATCACCGGCAGCGCGACCGCCAGCGGTGCGATCCATTTCGGCCGGTACGGGTACAGCGCGAACGCCAGCACGATTCCACCCAGCGTAAGCGCGCCGAGCCACAGCACCGGGCCCATCGCCCAGCCCTGGTCGACCACGCACAGGGCGAACGCCACGGTCAGCAGCACCCAGCCCAGCACCCGCCATTGCGTCCGCCGTACTGGTGACGCCGCTGCCTTGCCGTGCAGTTCCTGCTGGTGCTTTTCCATCGCCAGCGACAGCGCGGTGAACGCTGTGAACGACAACCCCAGTACCAGCAGCATCATGCGCTGGCCTCCGCTTCCACTGTATCGGCCGGTGCCTTCGTCGCTGCAGCGGCCGCCGCGCGCTTCTTCTTCTCGGCGGCACTCAGCGGCGGCGTCCAGCGCTGCATGCGCCAGCCGCACAGGGCCAGCATCGCGCCGAAGGCGATCATCGACAGGTCGAAGCCGGCCAATGCCCAGTCACCGTTGAACAGGGTCACGCCCAGGTGTGCGTGGGTGGTCAATGCGTTCACTACCGGGATCAGCGCGAACGCGGCCGCGCCGATGTACAGCTGCCACGCCCACATCATCCGCTTGGGCCAGATGAAGGCCGCCAGCAGCGAGGCGCCCCATGCGTAGAAGAACACGTTCGCCTCGGCGTTGGAGCGCTCGGCCAGGCCCAGCGGCAGCAGCCGGTTGCCCCAGAAATAGGCGGCAAAGGCGATGGGCAGGCCGGCCACGGCGCCGATGTTCAGCGCATCGACCAGGCGCAGGCCGAAGCCGGTGCGACCGCTCTTGGCATGCTTCGGGCGCTCCTTCACCGCCCACAGCACCACGCCGCTGGCCACCATCAGGCAGCCGGTCAAGCCGGACAGGAAGAACAGGGCGCGTACGCCCCAATCGGCGAAGCGTGCCAGGTGCAGGCCATACAGCACGCCACGGGTGGCGGTGGCGCCACCGGAAGGCGGGGTTTCCTGCAGCAGCGCGCCAGTGACCATGTCGTAGCGCAGCGCGGGCGTATCGATGGACAAACGCTTGCCATCGCGCTGGCGGATGTCGATCACCGCATTGGCGGCACCGGGGTTGGCAACGCTGAAACCGGCGACCTCGGTTCCGTGCCAGTGCGTGCGGGCACTGTCCAGCAGCTGCCGCAGCGGCAGCGATGCGGCCTTGCCTTCGGCAGGCGCGGTGGCTTCGGGCAGGCCACCGAAGGCCTCCGCGTAGAAGGCATCCTGGTCGGTGCCGTAGGCAGCGCTCACTCCCCACGGCAGGTACATGATCATCAACGTGACGATGCCGGTGTAGGTGATCATCGCGTGGTAGGGCAGGGCCATCACCGCGCTGACGTTGTGGAAGTCCAGCCAGGAACGCAGGCTCTTGTCTTTCCGGAAGGTGAAGAAGTCCTTGAAGATCTTCTTGTGGGTGATCACGCCGGTGATGATCGCCACCAGCATGAACATCGCGCAGAAGCCCACCAGGTAGCGCGCCCACAGTACCGGGATGTAATGCAGGTCGAAGTGCAGGCGGTAGAAGAAGTCGCCGCCACGGGTCTCGCGTGCCTTCAGCTCGTTGCCGGTATTGGGGTCCAGGGTGGCGTCGCCGAAGGCCCCGCGGCGGCCCTTGCTCGGATCGGCCAGCGCCTCTGGCAACCGCCAGAACATCTGCATGGCCGGATTGCGTGGCTGCGGCAGGGTGACGAACCAGCTCTCGGCCTGTGGTGCGTTGGTCAGCAGATAGTCGGCCGCGCGCTGCGCCGCTTCGTCGGTGCTGACCGTGCTGCGCGGCAGTTCCGGGCGCATCCAGCGGCTGATTTCCTCGCGGTAGTAGCTGGCGGTGCCGGCCATGAAGATCAGCAGCAGCAGCCAGCCGACCAGCAGGCCGGTCCAGGTGTGCAGCCAGGCCATGGATTGGCGGAATCCATTCTTCATGCCCACGCTCCCAGCAGGCGCGAAACACCGGCCATCAGCAGGGTGGGGGCGAGAATGCCGACCCAGGCGCGCAGCGCACTGCGGGTGGCGAACGCCCAAAGTGCCGCACAGGCGGCGACCAGGATCGCCAGCAGCATGCCGGTCAGCACAGCCTGGCCGCGTGCGCCCGGCAGGGCCAGCGCACAGAACACGGTGGTCATCGAGGCAAGCGCGTAGCCGCCGAAGATGGCGGCAAGGGATCGGGACAGCACGCCCCATCGCGGGTTGGCGAAGAAGGTGCTGAGGCGGGGGCTGGCGGTTGCGGGCGAGCGGTCCACGGCGGTCCTGCAGGTTGAATGAAAGAGGACCGGCGCACCGAAGCGCGCCGGGGTTGGCCATCCGTGGCCGGGTGCCGGTCGCAGAACCGGCGCCATCCATCAGATCGTCAGAGCTTCCAGCGCAGCGTCATCATCACGTTGCGCGGTTCGCCCCAGTACACGCCGTCGTAGAAACCGACGCGGTTGTAGTACTTCTTGTCCAGCAGGTTGTTCACGTTCACCTGGGCGGTGAAGTTCTCGTTGAAGCGATAGCCGGCCGACAGGTTGAGCAGGTAGATGTCACCCTGTTCGATCGCCACGCGGTCGCGCTTGCCGCTGACCAGGAAGTCCTCGCGCGGCTTGTTGCTAAGGCTCCAGATGCCGCTCTGCCAGGTTGCGCCGCCACCGATCCAGAAGCGGCCTTCGGCACCACCCGGGCGCCAGCTGGCGTTGAGGCGGAACAGATCGACCGGAACGGTGGTGTTCTGGCGAACGCCCAGCGCATTGCGGCTGACGGTGTGGGTGAACCCGGTCGACAGGTTCCAGTGCTCGCCCAGGCTCCCCTGTGCTTCGATTTCCCAGCCCTTCACCTTGTTGCCCTTGCCGGTGGAGCGGTAAGCACTGATGCCACCGGGCAGCGAGTTCTCCGGCACCGAATCATCGAGCTCGGCGACGTTGTCCTTCTCGCCCTTGAACACCGCCACCGAGGTGTTGAGCAGGCCATCGAAGAACTCGGCCTTGAGCCCGGCTTCCCACATGTCACCGACGACCGGTTCGAGGTAGTTGTTGGCCTTGTCGCGGTAGTTCTGCGGCTGGAAGATGTCGGTGTAGCTGACGTAGCCGCTGAAGTAACGGTTGAAGTCGTAGATGAAGCCAGCGTACGGCGTGAGTGAGTCGTCCGGCTTGTAGCCGCCGCGGCGGGTACCGGTCAGGCGGCCGGCGGCGTCGTGGGTGTAGGTCCAGTTGCGCGTTTCCCAGCTGCCGTAGCGGGCGCCGAGCACGGCGGTCAGCGGCTCGGCCAGCTGCAGGCGCGCGGCCAGGTAGGCGGCGCGCTGGCGCAGTTCGTCCTCCGATGCGAGATAGCCCAGGCGGGTGACCTGCAGCGGTGCGACGTCGCCGTTCCAGCTGCGCCAGTCCGGCACGCGCTCGTAGCTGGCAGGGTAAGCGGCGGTTTCACTCGCAGGCACTTCGCCCTTGCGCACCGACTGGCCGAAGCCGAACACCAGTTCGTGTTCGCGGCCGAACAACTGGAACGGACCGCCGACGTTGAAGTCGAACACCTGCATGTCGCCGTTTTCACCGAAGCTGCCGACGAAGGCAGAGATGCCGCTGCCATCGGCATGCGGGTAACCGGACGCCCCATACCAGACCGCGCCGTCGGTCTCGCGCTTGGAGCGGGTGTAGGCGAATTTCGCGGCCCAGCCATGGCCCAACTGCTGTTCAAGGCGGGCGAACGCGCTCTTTTCGATGATCGGCCAGCTGCTCCAGCGCGCCGACAGGTTGGTCGAGCGCGGCAGGTGGGCCGGCTTGCCATCGGCGCCCCAGTACGGCACCACGCCCCAGGTCACGCCGGTGGTGTGCGGCGACTGGTACTCGTAGCCGGCTTCAAGCAATGTGGTGTCGGTGATGTCGGCCTGGACGATGCCGTAGAAAACGTCCTTGTCCAGCTTGTACACATCGCGGAACGAATCGCTCTGCTGCTTGGCCGCGACCACGCGGGCGCGGATGCGGCCATCCAGGGCGATGGGACCGCCGAGGTCGGCTTCCAGGCGCTGGTTGCCCCAGCGGCCGAGCGTGAGGTTGGCGCTCATCTGGAACGTATCGGTGGGGCGCTTGCGGACGAAGTTGATGGTGCCCGATGGATCACCCGCACCGGTGGTCAGGCCGGTGGCACCACGCACCACTTCGATGCGGTCGTAGATCACGCTGTCGGTGTTGGTCTTGATGTAGCCACCGAAGGTGTTGAGCATGCCATCGACCTGGAAATTGGTGATGTTGTACCCGCGCGAGACGTAGTTGATGCGTTCGCTGTCGGTGACCGACACCGCTACGCCGGTGACCTGGCCCATCACATCGGACAGGGAGAACAGGCCCATGTCGTCCAGCCGCTGCCGGGTCACCACGGTCATCGACTGCGGCGTGTGGCGCAGCGACAGGCCGAGCTTGGTTGCGGTGCTGGCCCGCTTGACCGTGTAGCTGTCGGCAATGTCGCCATCGGCAGTTACCTGGACGGTGTCCAGGGTGCGCGCAGAGGGGTCGGCAGAACCTTCCTCAGCGTGTGCCAACGGTGCGATCAACAGTGCGGTCACGGCCAGGGCCAGCAGGGTTGGACGGGGAGTAATCAGGGACGAAGCCATCGGTGCGATTCCATGCAGGACAAAAAACAGGCGATGGCAAACGCACCCATGGCAGCCATGCGCTCCGCGCACGTCGCCCAGCGTGATTCCCATCGACGGTGCGCCACCTGCGGCAGGCAGGCGACCCAGTGGTCGGGGGATGTACACGGGCGAAGGGGCGGGTGGGCGCGTGCTTCCGTGCCCCGCTTGGCTAAGCGT
>NZ_QAIJ01000114.1:0-9401 GCF_003060985.1 Stenotrophomonas sp. HMWF023 | reverse complement strand
AGCCTACAGGGACGTACTTGCGGCGTCCCCGCAATCCGACACCGCCCCGCCCTCCCACGGAATCCAGCTTCTGCTGTTGCCGTTGCTGTTGCCGTTGCTGTTGCTGTTGCTGTTGCTGTTGCTGAGGTTGCCGGCCAGCGGCCGGCAATGGGTGCCGGGCGCAGCCCGGCCGCTACAGCCAGCGCCCGGCGACCACCACGCGTCGCTCGCCCGGCACTGCGGCCACCGCCGCCGGGCCATGGTCGGCACGTACCGCCACGAACGTGGCCGGAAGACCTTCCGCAATACCGTACTGCGGCAATCCGATCACCTCCGCCGCATGGGTGGTGACCATGTCCAACGCCAGCATCAGGTCCGCATCGGTGTAGAAGCCCGATCGATAGCCCAGCAGCATCGCCCGCTGCAGCAGGTCGCCATTGCCATAGGGCCACCAGCAGTCACGGATGTTGTCGTTGCCGGCGAACACGCGTACACCCGCATCGTGCAGCGCGCGCAACGGCGGAAATGGATGGTCGCCCGGCGCATTGCTCATGATCGCCACGCCTGCGGCAGCCAACGCCTCACCCACCTGCAGCGCCCGCGCCGATGGCACCTCGCCCAGCGCATAAGCGTGACTGACCGCCACCCTGCCCTGCAGGCCCGACGCGCGCGTGCGCGCCGCGATCCGCAGCAGTTGCGCCAGCCCGGTTTCGCCCGGCTCGTGCAGGTGGATGTCGAGCCGCACGCCATAGCGCTCGGCCAGCCCGAACAACAACGCAAGCTGGCCGTCGGCATCCCCGTCCAGCGTGCTCGGGTCGATGCCACCCAGCACTTCCACGCCTGCGGCGATCGCCTGCTCCAGTACCGCCGCCGTACCCGGGCACGACATCACCCCCGCCTGCGGGAACGCCACCAACTGGATGCGCATGATGTCGGCGCAGCGCAGCGCCGCCTCGCGCACGGCCTGCAGATGGTGCAGGCCGGTGCTGCCATCGATGTCGACGTGGCAACGCATCGCCACCGTACCGAATCCGCTGCACTGGCGGATCAGCGCCTCGGCACGGTCCGCCATCGGTGCAGCAGCGGCAATCGCGGCCTTTTCCACCGCCAGGCGCTCACGCAGGCTGCTCACCGGCTGATGCGGATGCCAGCGGTCGCCGACGAAACTCTTGTCCAGATGGATATGGCCGTCGACCAGTCCAGGCAGAACGGCAAAGCCGGTCAGGTCGACGCTTTCGGCTCCCTCTGCTGCGGCATCATCGTCGTTGATGCCGACGAAACGGCCATCACGGACGTGGAAATGCAGTGGGGTACCGTCGCGATCGACGCCACCATGGACGAACTGCAGAGTCATCTGGATCTCCTGGAAAGCCAACACTGGCACCATCCTGCCCGCCACCGCTGCCATCGGCCAACGAAATATCCGCATGCCATACATTCACAGGCACGATGAATCCCGCCCGCGACCCTGCGCCGCAGGGACGCCGGATACACGCCTGAACGGGTAACATGGACGCCTGTTTCCGCTGTGATGCCGCATGGGCCCGTCCGACCGCCACGATCGTCTTCGCCGCTGGCAGGCCGCGTCCCTGTTGGCCGCCGCCCCGATCGCCAGCCTGTCCGCCACCGATGCCAACGCCAGCGCGCCCCTGCAGGCGCCGCCGGGCCAGCAGCGGATCGCCTCGGCTGCGCTGGTCGAGGTGCTGCACCAGCGCGTGCTGGCCGGCCAGAGCGCCACCGCCACCCTGGAAAGCTGGTGCGCCGAGCATGGCCTGGCCGAGCAGGCCCGGGTCCGCGCGGTGCGCGTGCATGGACAGGACAAGCCCGCGCCGGCCGACGTGCTGCAGGCCTTGGGCGCCGATGCATCCACGCCCCTGCGATACCGCCGCGTGCAGCTGGCCTGCGGCAGCCGCGTGCTGTCCGAGGCCGACAACTGGTACCTGCCCGATCATCTCAGCCCGGCCATGAACCAGGTGCTCGACACCACCGACGAGCCCTTTGGCCGCGTGGTCGGCCCGCTCGGCTTCCAGCGCCAGACCCTCACCGACCAGACGTTCTGGCCGCCACGCGGCGAAGGCGACCATGGCGTCATCCTGGAAGTGCGCGCCCTGCTGCGCGACCGCCAGCAGCAGCCTTTCAGCTACGTCATCGAGTCGTATCTGGTGCAGGCACTGCCGTAGCGTTTCATCGGCCCAGCATGCCTTCGCCTACTGGGTGGTGATGCTGTTTGCAGCCGGATCGGCGGAGAACACGAAGCGGCCCGAATGCAGGTTCCGGCCCAGGGTGTACTCGGCCGTTGCGAATGCATAGACGGGGGGCGTATTGCCGTCACCGAAGGAGCGTGCCCAAGCGCTGAAGCCGTCGTCGGTCCGGCTGCGGATCTCGCCCAGGCACAGGCTGTAGCCGCACGCGAACGAGACAAGGTCCGTATTTCCGTCCAGCGCGGCAGTCACCGCTGACCTGTACAGCGCGGTCAGGTCCTGCGCTTCTGGGTTGCGCGCCACGTCCTGCTCGAACTGGCCGACCGCCTGTGCGAATGCTTTGTTCGAGCCGACCACCGCCTGGAATCTTTCGACGGACATCGCCCCCTCGCTCAACAGGCTCCTTTCGCCAGAGAGGAAAGCCGCACCCGATTGAGTGGCCGCCGGAGCAACGACTGCAAGCCCTGGCGAAGCGGCGGCAGTGCCGGCGGATGTCGCAGCGGAACGTGCCGGTGTCGCTGCCTCAACCCGGTCGGCGGGCGCCATCGTGGCATCCTTGGCAGCGACAGCAGGTGCTTCTTCCTTGCTGCTGCAGCCCGCAACTGCAAGTACCACAACCATCAGATGACGAACGTCCATGCGCTGTTTCCTCTCTGGTGACCTTGTGAGCATGCCACTCCATGGCGCTGGAAGCGAAGTGCCAAACAACGAAAAGCCCGGCAATGCCGGGCCTTTCGTTTCGCGCTTCGATCAACGGAACCGGTAATCCAGTTCCACCCAGAACTGACGGCCATATGGGTCGTAGTTGCCGACCGGATAGAACGGCCAGCCACCCCCATTCCTGTCCGCCGGCGGCCGGCTGTCGCGCAGGTTGTTGACGATCACACCCAGTGTCAGGTTCTCACCGAACTGGCGGAACACACTGGCGTTGTAGGTCATGTACGGCGCGATGCGGCCAGTGCCATCGCTCTTCGGCAACGAGCCATAACGGTTGCCATAGATCGTCGCGGTCCAGTCACCCTGGTTCCAGGTGATGCTGCCATTGGCCTTGCTGCGCCACTGCCAGTCATCCAGCGAATTACGGATGTCGCGCACTTCGTCATCGGCAAACTGCTTGTACTCGTGCTCCAGCACCAGGGTGTAGGCCAGACGCGTGGTGAAGCGGCCATAGCGGCCCGCATCGAAGCGCCAGTTGCCCTTCAGGTCGACGCCACGCACCGATTCCGATGCCGCATTGATCGGGTTGATCAGTACGCGGGTCACCTGGTCTGGCTGCACGGTGGCAGTGGAGGGGTTGCGGATCACCCGCGACAGCGCGTCCTGGCACAGCGGCGAGCCGATGTCGCGCGCTTCGCCGCCGAGGGTGCGACCCAGCCGGCAGTCGGCCTCATCACGCAGGATGCGGCTGGTGTCGAGGCTGGTCACCTCGTTGTCGATGCGGATGTCGTAGTAGTCGGCGCTGAAATCCAGCCCGGACAGCGGCGACCAGACCACGCCGAAGCCATACGATTTGGCCGACTCCGGCTGCAGCTGCGGGTTGGCGCGGTTGCTGTAGTCGATCGACAGGCCGTTGTAGTCGCAGTTGTCATACGACTGGCCGGCGGTGCGGCAGCGCCAGTAGTCGGTCATGCCCGGGTTGTAGCCACGGGTCTCGGTGGCGAACACATAGTTCATGTCCGGCGCACGGAAGCTGGTGGCCGCGGTGCCGCGGATCAGCAGGCTTTCGATCGGACGGAATTCGACACCGAAGCTCCACGTTGCCTTGCCGAGATGCTCACCACCGGCGCGGTACTGGTCGTAGCGGCCTGCCAGGGTGGTGGTCAGCGACTGCAGCAACGGCAGCTGCAGTTCAACACCCGCCGCATAGCGGTCACGTTCGCCACTGGCACCGATGCCGGCGCTGGTGTTCCAGAACTCGCCGGTGCCCAGGCGTGGATCCGGGCGGTTGCGGTAACCCTGGCTGCCCGCTTCGACCACCGCGGCCAACGCGGCATCGCCACCCGGCAATGCGAACAGGCGACCATTGACCGTCGCGCTGAAGGTCTGCAGCCACGCGGCGTTTCGGCTTTCCTGGTAGTCGGACAGGCGACCGTACTCATCGGGCGTCAGCGGCCGGAACAGGCGCGACGGATCCGGCGCGTAGACCTCCACGCCGTTGCGCACACCGAGCTGCGGACCGAGCAGGTACTCGTTGATACCGGCCAGCAGCACCGGGCGGCGCGTACGGTTCTCGTAGCGCGAGCGGCTGTAGACCGCCTCGTAGTCCCAGCCGCTGTCGCCGAACTGGCCACGCGCACCGACATTGAACGACCACGAGTTTTCCAGGAAACGATTGGCGTTGCGTGGCAGGCCGCCGATTTCCTCTGGCGCAAAGCGGCGGTACCAGCTTTCCAGGTTGCTCGTGTTCTGGTTGTAGAAATAGTTGCGTGACGAGGTCCAGGTGGGTGCACGCGTGTTGTTGTGGATCCGTGCGCTGCCCACGGCGACATCGGCGAACAGATCGGTGGTGTCGTTGACGTGGAACGTCAGCAGGCCGTAGCCGTTGAGGTTGCGCTTCTCGGTCTGCACGGTCCAGTAGCTGGCGGCGGCTTCGTTGCTGCCGCAGTACTCGCCCTGGCGCGGGTTGTTGGCGCGGAACACGCTGCCACCGTAGATGGCCGAGGCCGCATCGCAGCCGGCGGCGCCCGGATCGATGTTGCGACCGGTGGCTGCGTTGCGACGGTAGGCGACGGCCGTCGGCTGCGGCGCCTTGCCGGTAGGATCATCGTCCAGCGAATCCATGAAGTCGCGCTGCCGCGCGTGGATCGCCTTGCGCACGTCCAGTTCGAAGCCGAACAGGCCTTCCCAGCGTTCGCCGGAACTGCCGCCCACCACCTGCACGCGCTGGTTGTCACCACCGCCCTGCTGGGTGCCGCCGGCACGCACGTTGACGTCCACGCCGTCGAAACGGTCCTTGAGGATGATGTTGACCACGCCGGCGATCGCGTCGGAGCCGTACACCGCCGATGCGCCTGCGGCCAGCACCTCGATGCGCTCGATCAACGCACTGGGGATGTTGGCCAGGTTGACCACGTTCACCGAGCCCTCGTAGGCCAGCGGATAGTCGGCCTGGCGGCGGCCATTGACCAGCACCAGCGTGCGGTTCGGGCCCAGGCCACGCAGGTTGATGGTGTTCGCCGCCGGGGTGAAGGTATTGCCAAAATCCTCGCCCTGCACGTTGCCGGTGTTTTCAGTGAGCGCGCTCAACGCATCGAATGCGTTGCGGTAGCCCTGCGCATCAATCTGCTCGCGGCTGATCACCGTGACCGGCGATGGCCCCTCGACGCTGGCACGCGGGATGCGCGAGCCGGTGACCTTCACTTCCTGCAATGAGGTGGGTGCGCTTTCCTGCGCGAAGGCCGGCAACGAGGCCAGCATCAGGGACGACAAGGCAAGCACCAGCGGACGCGGGCGCAGCGCCAGGGAAGAGGCGGACATGGGCTTCCTGGGGGAGTTGGGCGGGTGGTCCGGGGCGCTGGCGACGTGCGCGCATAACGATCCCGTAACGAAAGTGTCCTGAACGGATGGTTGCAACGGAAATGACCAGGCCTGATGGCCTTATGCCTGAACCGAATCAGACCGCAGGCGTCGGCAACACCGCGTTTGCAACTTCTTTCATTGTTCCAGTTCGTCCAGGTGCGGCATCGTCCCACGCCATGAACCGGTATTTCCCTGCTTCCCTGCCGCCGCTGCGGCCCGTGCTGCGCCGCCACCTCCTGATGCTCCGGCACGGGACTGTCGTGCTGCGCCCTCTGCAGCGCTCAGACCTCGTGACCTGGCGTCGCCACTATCGGCAGGTTGAACGCGCCTGCACGCTGCCCACCCATATCGATGCGGAAGCCCACTTCCTCTGCGGTGTGCAGCGTTCGCAGCTGCAGCACGACAACGATCATCTGCTGCTCGGCACCTTCGATGCCGAGGGCGAGCTGCTTGACCAGCTCGACCTGCGCCTGCATTGCGCGCATGCGCGCAGCGTCGAACTGCGCTGGCTGCACGCAGCAGGCTGTCCTCGACAGCGGCAGCTGCACCCTTCGTTGCAGGCGCTGTGCACGTTCCTGTTCGAACAGGTGGGGGTCCGTCGCTTGTTCGTCCTGCTGCCGCCCGATGCAGGCAGCGAACTGGTCGCTACCCTGCAGGCGCTCGGCTTCGAGCGTGAAGGCCTGCTGCGCGACCACCATCTGGATGCCGAGGGTTGGCAGGACCGTCAGCTGTACGCCCTGACTGCCCCCGTCTGGCTGCAGCAGCAGTCAACGGGAAACTAGCGCACCCGCTCCAGCGAAGCATCCGCGCCGGTCAACACGCTGCAGGCATGGTCCTGCAGCTCCTCGGCGCTGGCGTCGTTGCCACTGTCCGGGTCCAGTTGCGTGGCCAGCAGGATGAACCCGGGCGCGCCGTGCACGTCCTCGTGCCCCGCGACCAGCAGACTCCATTGGCCAACCTTGTCCACACCGCTCAGACCATAGGCCAGCAGATTGAGCGGATTGGCAGTCAGCGCTTCGCCGGGCAACAGCCGCGCCTGGTACTGATGGCCGCGCAGCAGCACCGGCAGCGGTGCCCACTGCGTGCCGAGGGTCGCGCGATTGTCTTCCAACGCCTGCAGCACGTCAGCGCGCAGGCAGTCGACGTGGATGTGCAGCTGGTGCTGCGAACGGCCATGGGGCGAATTCAATGCCAGGCTGGCGACGCTGCGCGGCAGCGGCTGGCCCAGCGCCTGTTCGGTGCGTGCGCGGGCCTGCCAGGCGGCGGCGAAGTAATTGGGTGCGCCACGCCGGTACAGCGCGGGGCTTTCGATGCCGCTGACCTTGTCCAGCGGCATCAGCAGGAACTGATAGTGGCCGTGCGCGTCCTTGACCAGCACATCGCGCTGATCGACAGCCGGGCGCACCTGCAGGCAGTCGCCACGTGGCGACTGTGCGCCCCGGCAATCACGCTCGATCAGGCGCCACAGCGCATCCGAATGTGCCGGCGGCGGCGCGGGGGGCACGCTGGCACAACCGGCCAGCAACATCAGGGGCAGCAGCAGAAATCGCACGGCAACAACTCGCGGAATCAGGCGCGACAGGCGGCGCCGCGCGCCATTCTAGCCAGTGGGATGTGGCAATCAGTAGGTGCCGAACGGCACTTCAACCACGACCGGTGCACCCGTAGGCAGCAACTGCAGGGTATAGCGGTCCAGTGCGCCATCGTCATCGGCCAGCGGCTGGCGATGGAACTGCAGGCGATAATGGGCCTCGCCCAGGCGCACCTCGCTGCCATCGGCGCCCAGCGCGGCAGCGTCGGGCAGCAGCAGCCCGCCCAGATCGCTGTAGGCACCGGCAACATCGGCGAAACCATAGTCGGCCAGTTCATCCACCCGCTGCATCGCATAGACATGCGGCAGGTACGGGCGCGCCGGGCTGCGGCCATTGCTCAGATCGGTCACCCCGGCCTGCGGCAGGTGGTACTGCTCGCGAAGCGCGGCAACGCCCAGCGACTCGCTGGCCACCTGCAGGCAGCACACCGCGCGCTTGCCTTCACGGTCGAGGACCACGAAGCGGTCACCACGGGTTGCGGCCTGCGGCAGCATCGCGAACGCCAGGTTGCGCTGCGCCGGCTGGTAACCGGCTTCGGTCTGCAGGTTGCGCCAGCCACCAAACACAGGCGCTTCGGCAGCAGGCGCTGCGCTCGGCTCGGCAGCCACGGCCACCACTGTCATGCAAAGCAGCCACAGCACTGCCAGCGCCTTCACTGCGTTCTGCCTGCCTCGCACACTGCCTGCCGTCATACCCGATCCAACACCTGCACCGGACTGGCCCGGTCTGCCCGCCGGCGCGCTGCCGGCAACGCCGGCCACTATGCAGTGCGGCGGCCGCGCGGGCAATGACCCGAACGCTGCCGGGTTTCGCGCGGTCAGTGCTATCGTGCCGCCAATCCCCTGCGCAGGAGCGCCCGCATGACCATCCGCCTGACTCTGTTGCTGCCCGCCTCGGCCCTGTTGCTGTCGGCCTGTGTCAGCACTCCCGGCCCGGAGGTCAAGGGCAGTGGCCGCTGCGATGCCAGCCAGCTGGGCTGGGCCATCGGCCAGCCGGCCAACGAGCCGAACATCCGTCGCCTGTCCAGCGAAAGCGGCGCCGGCATGGTCAATCCCATCGGCCCGGCCACCATCACCACCAAGGACATCCGCCAGGACCGCCTGCGCGTGTTCGTGGACAAGGACAACATCATCACCGCCACCCGTTGCGAGTAAGCACGCCAGCGCCTTCACGTAGAGCCGGGCCCAAACCCGGCTCCATGGCTCAGGGCTCGGTGTAGCCCGAGCACTCCGGCAGCGGCTGATCCGGCTGGTAAGCCCCTGAGGTGAAGCGGAAGGTACGCGTGTAGCTGCACTCCGCATCCTGTTCGGTGCGCAGATCCTTCTTCTTCAACTTTCCTTTGGCCAGCGAGTCCCGCTGCGGCGATACCCCGGCCGGATAGTTGCTGGCCTCGGTGCGGTAGCGCAGTACAGGCATGCCCTGCCCTTCTGTTGCCAACGCAAGTTCCGCATCGAAACTGTACTCGTCGTGGCAGGCACCGGCGCGCTGGTCGAAATCGCGCTCGCTGAAACAGGCCCGGATCATCTTGTTGGCCGACCACGCAACGGACAGCACGTCAGCGTCCACCTGGACGCCATCATCGAGATGACGGATGCGCGCCAGTTGCAGGGTCGATGCGCTGGCACCGCCACCGGAATACATCGCGCGGGCCTCCACCAGGCCGCCGACGAGCACGTTCTGCAGTGCCGCCTGTTGCGAATCGGCCACGGCCTGGCCTGCACCCGCACCGGGGGCCAGGCGCACGATGAAGGGCCAGACCCGCAGGTCGCCATCGTCAACCACGTTGATGGGGACGTGTCGCTTCCGTGGTTCGGCGTCATCACCCGCACGCTCGGCAATTTCCAGCGCTGCCGGCTGGTCTTCGCCCGTTGCAGGCAACGCCCGCACGCACCACTGGCCATCGGCAGTGCAGTAGCGCTCGGGCTCTTCCGCTCCCTGCTCGCCCTGCAGCAATAGCACTTCAAGCCGGTTGCCTGCGGCATCGTGTTGAACGGGTGCGACGTCCGCCGCTGCCGGCAGCGACGATGCCAGCAGCAGGCCGGACAGCACGGCGTAAGCAATACGCGTGGAATTCATGATCATCCTGTGCGCGCCGGCACGTCCTTGCGAG
>NZ_QAIJ01000113.1:0-3407 GCF_003060985.1 Stenotrophomonas sp. HMWF023 | reverse complement strand
ACTGGCCGTTACCGTGGCCTTCGGCAAGCGCGTGGGTACCGCTTCAATCAACGAGTTCGACGACGCCGCGCTGCAGCGCGTGGTCCGCCGCGCCGAAGACCTGGCCCGCCTGGCCCCGGAGAACCCGGAGTTCATGCCGGCCATCGGCAAGCAGAGCTACCGCGCCAGCCCGACCTTCAGCGAGTCCACCGCCGCCATCGATCCGGCCTTCCGCGCCAAGGTCGCCGCCGATTCGATCGCGCCATGCCGTGGCAACGGTCTGATCGCCGCCGGCTTCCTGGAAGACGGCCAGGGCTTCTACGCCACGGCCAACAGCAACGGCAACTTCGGCTACCAGCGCAGCACCAACTTCGATTACACCTGCACCGTGCGCACCGAAGATGGCCGTGGCTCGGGCTGGGTGGGTCGCAACCTGAAGGATGCGGCCGACTTCAAGGCCGACCAGGACATCCGCATCGCGATGCGCAAGGCGACCGAGTCGCAGGAAGCCAAGGCGCTGGAGCCCGGCAAGTACACGGTGATCCTGGAGCCGGCAGCGGCTGCGGGCCTGATCAGCTTCATGATGAACTTCTTCAGCGCGCGCTCGGCCGATGAAGGCCGCAGCTTCTTGTCGAAGAAGGGCGGCGGCAACAAGCTGGGCGAGCAGGTCTACGATCCGCGCGTGAACATGCACGCCGACCCGTGGCATCCGGATGCGCCGGTGCTGCCGTGGGACGGCGAAGGCATGCCGCGCGAGCGCATCGCCATCATCGAGAACGGCAAGGTCGCCAACCTCGACTACTCGCGCTTCTGGGCACAGAAGCAGGGCAAGACCGCCAAGGCCACGCCCGGCAACCTGCTGATGAGTGGTGGCGAGAAGAACACCGCCGAGCTGGTGCGTGGCACCCAGAAGGGCATCCTGGTCACCCGCACCTGGTACATCCGCATGGTCGACCCGCAGACCGTGCTGCTGACCGGCCTGACCCGCGATGGCACCTTCTACATCGAGAACGGGCAGATCAAGCACCCGGTGAAGAATTTCCGCTTCAACGAGTCGCCGGTGATCATGCTCAACAACATCGAAGAGCTGGGCAAGCCGGTGCGCGTGGCCGGCGACGAATCCAGCTTCGTGATGATGATTCCGCCGATGAAGCTGCGCGATTTCACTTTTACGTCGTTGTCCGACGCGGTCTGATGGATCGCCGGGCCTGCCTGCGCTGGTTGGCCGCTGCCGCTTCGGCGGCGGCGCTGCCGGCATGGGCACAGGCAGGCCCGCGCAGTTCGCGCTACGACTTCTGGTTCACCCGCCTGCAGTACGACTCCGGCGACTGGGACGTGGACGCGCGCATGCCGTCCAACCTGATCACCTCGCTGATCGACTACACCTCTTTGCGCGTGGACCCGCAGGAACGCGTGGTGGCCCTGGCCGACCCGCGCATGCTGGAGGCGCCGTTCTGCTACCTGGCCGGGCACACCCTGGTCGAGTTCAACGCCGCCGAACGGCAGAACTTCGTGCGCTACGTGCGCAATGGTGGCTTCGTCTTCGTCGACGACTGCAACCACGATATCGACGGCCTGTTCGCCACTTCGTTCGAAGCGCAGATGGGCCGGCTGTTCGGGCCGAAGGCGCTGCAGAAGCTGCCCAACAGCCACGCGCTGTACCGCAGCTTCTTCCGCTTCCCCGACGGCCCACCCGCGACCAGCTTCGAGCTCAATGGCTGGGGCGATGACCTGGTGCACGACTACCTGAAGGGCATCGACGTCGATGGCCGGCTGGGCGTGCTCTACAGCAACAAGGACTACGGCTGCGAGTGGGACTACGACTGGCGCAACAAGCGTTTCCTGGCCGAAGACAACACCCGCTTCGGCGTCAACATCGTGATGTACGCATTGAACAACTGAACGGACCACGCCCATGACCTCCCCCGACCTCGATTCCCTGCTGCCGCGCCTGCACGATCTGCGCGCTGCGCTCGCCCACGCCGTGGTCGGCCAGAACACCGTGGTCGAGCAGTTGCTGATCGGCCTGCTGGCCGGTGGCCACTGCCTGCTGGAAGGCGCGCCGGGGCTGGGCAAGACCCTGCTGGTACGCTCGCTGGGGCAGGCACTGGAACTGCAGTTCCGGCGCGTGCAGTTCACCCCGGACCTGATGCCCAGCGACATCCTCGGCACCGAACTGCTGGAAGAAGACCACGGTACCGGCCATCGCCATTTCCGCTTCCAGCAGGGCCCGATCTTCACCAACCTGCTGCTGGCCGACGAGCTCAACCGCACCCCGCCCAAGACCCAGGCCGCGCTGCTGGAAGCGATGCAGGAACGCACGGTCAGCTACGCCGGCACCACCTACACGCTGCCGGCACCGTTCTTCGTGCTGGCTACGCAGAATCCGATCGAACAGGCCGGTACCTATCCCTTGCCCGAAGCGCAGCTGGATCGCTTCCTGCTGCACGTGCTGGTCGATTACCCCAGCGAAGAAGAAGAGCGGCAGATCCTGGAACAGACCACCGGTAACGCCACTGGAAGCGTGCCGAAGGTGATGGATGCCGAAGCGGTGATCGCGCTGCAGGCGGCGGTGCGCCAGGTGCATGTCAGCCCCGACGTGCTGGCCTGGATCACCCGCCTGGTCCGCGCCAGCCGTCCCGGCGAGGGCGCACCGGCGGCGATCAACCAGTGGGTGAAATGGGGTGCGGGCCCGCGTGCCGGGCAGTCGCTGGTGCTGGCCGCCAAGGCGCGCGCACTGCTGCAGGGACGTTTCGCCGCCACCCGCGAGGATGTGCAGGCGCTGGCCGCACCGGTGATGCGTCATCGCCTGCTGCTGTCGTTCGCCGCCGAAGCCGAGCAGAAGCGGGCCGACGATGTGGTCGCCGCACTGCTGCAGGCCGTTCCATTCCCGGGTTGATCCACTGGTGACCGCAGGCACGCCGCTGCTGCTGCTGCCACCGGACCTGCGCGCGCGACTGCGTGCGCTGCGGCTGTGGCCACGCCTGGCAAGCGGCGCGAGCGGCATCGGTCAGCATGCCAGCCGCAGCCGCGGTGCCGGTCTGGAATTCGCCCAGTATCGCGCCTACGAGCCCGGCGACGAACTGCGCCAGATCGACTGGAAGCTGTACGCGCGCTCGGACCGCTTCTTCGTGCGTGAATCTGAGCGCGAAAGCCCGATCACCGTCTGGCTGCTGCTCGATGCCACCGCCTCGGCGGGCCAGGCCGACCGCGCGGCACCTGGACGCAGCCGCCTGGATCACATGCGGCAGCTGGCAGCCTGCGTGGTCGAGCTGGCACTGCAGCAAGGTGATCGCTTCGGCCTGCTGGCCATCGATGGCGAAGGCCTGCAGCTGGTGCCAGCCGCACATGGCGCGCGCCAGCGTGACCGCGTGCACCTGCAACTGCATGCCCTGCAGGCGCGTGGCGGATGGCCGACCGCCGAGCGC
>NZ_QAIJ01000112.1:0-4027 GCF_003060985.1 Stenotrophomonas sp. HMWF023 | reverse complement strand
TCATCGCATGGACCCGATCATGAACAAGCCCGCCGCACGCATCTCTGCCCTGTCGCTGTCGTTGATGCTGCTGGCCGGTTGTGCCACCACCAGCCTCGTCAGCGCGCCCGAATCGCCGGCCCAGAGCCAGGCGCTGGCGCTGATCGAACAAGGCAAGCCGCGCGACGCCGCCCTGCAACTGGAAGCGTTGGCCGCCACCCTGCGTGGTGGTGCCCGCAGCAACGCCCTGGCCGATGCGGCCTGGGCCTGGCATCTGGCCGGCGACAGCGCACGCGCGCGCAGCCTGCTGGGCCAGGTGACCGCCCGCCAGGTGAACGGTGCCAGCCTGCAGCGCTACCAGCTGGCCAGTGCCGAGCTGGCGCTGGCCGACAAACAGCCGGCGCAGGCGCTGGCCCTGCTGAAGGATCATGGCGACAGCGTGCACCCGAGCCTGCGCACGCGCTGGTCGCTGGCCCGCGCCAATGCCCTGCAGGCTACCGGCGATGCCTTCGGCGCCGCCACCGAACGCGCCCGTGCGCACGCCGGTCTGGCCGGTGCTGCGCGCAACGAGAACCAGGCCGCCATCTCCGGCCTGCTCGGCACCCTTGACGATGCCACCCTGCGCAGCCGTGCCGCCGCACTGCCGGCCAATGACCCGTTGTACAACTTCGCCGGCCGCGCGCTGATCGCCCGTGGCCTGCCGCTGCCGCGCCCGTTCGATCGTGATGGCGCCGCCCAGTTCGACACCAGCAAGCGCCCGCCGGCCATGAGCGATGGCTACCGCCCACCGGCCAAGCTGGCGGTGCTGCTGCCGCTCAGCGGCCGCCTGGCCACCGCCGCGCAGCCGGTGCGCGATGGCCTGCTCAGCGCCTACTACGGCGAAACCCGCCGTCGTCCGGAGGTTAATTTCTTCGATACCGCCGGTACCCCGGCCGGTGCGCTGGCCGCGTATGACAAGGCCGTAGCGTCCGGCGCCGACTTCGTGGTCGGCCCGCTCGGCCGCGACGAAGTGGATGCCGTGTATGGCCGCCAGCAGCTGCCGGTGCCGGTGCTGGGCCTGAACCGCGGCAAGGATGCACCGCCGGCCGGCAGCGCGGGTTTCTCGCTGGCACCGGAAGACGACGGCATCGTCGCCGCCGAATACATGCGTGGCCGCGAGCGCAGCAAGGCGCTGGTGATCAACAGCAGTGACGACACCGGCCGTCGCGCAGCGGCCGCGTTCGCCCAGCGCTTTGCCCAGCGCGGTGGCAGCGTCGCCGCCACCATCGCTGTCAGCGAAACGGTGGGTGATGTCAGCGCGCAGGTACGCAACGCCGGCGCAGTCGATGCCGTGTTCCTGGCCGTACGTGCACCGCAGGCCCGCCTGCTGGCGCCGCAGCTGGCGCTGGCCGGTGCCGGTGGTGCCACCCGCGTGGGTACCTCGCAGCTGACCACCGGCAGCGGCAAGGTCGAAGAAGACGTGGCGCTGGACGGCATCATCTACCCGAACGAAGCCTGGAACGTGCGCAGCGTGTCCGGCGTGCCGTCCGCTGCCCAGGTCGCGCAGACCCTGCCCAGCGCGCGCGGCGCGGCCGGCCGCCTGTTCGCCTTCGGCGCCGATGCCTGGAAGATCAGTGCCTACCTGGACAAGCTGTCCAACGAGGGCGGCCTGGACGGTGCCACCGGTACCCTGTTCCTGGACAGCAACGGCAACATCCTGCGCCAACCGGCGTGGTCCACCTTCAATGGCGGCCGGCCGATGCCGATCGTCGGTGGTCGCTGAGCGCAGCCAACGTGGCTCGGCGGTGGAAGCCGCCGCCGAGCAGCATCTGCAACAGGCCGGGCTACAGCCGCGTGCACGCAACGTGCGTTACCGCGGCGGTGAACTGGACCTGGTGATGGATGACGCCGGTACCGTGGTGTTCGTGGAAGTGCGCTACCGCGCGCGATCGGATTTCGGTGGCGGCGCCGCTTCGGTGGATGCGCGCAAGTGCCGGCGCCTGGCGCATGCCGCGCAGCTGTACCTGCAGGACAACCCGGCGCTGGCCAATGCGCCCTGCCGTTTCGATGTGGTGGAAGCCAGTGGTGAGCCACCGCAGTTGCATTGGCTGCGGGATGCGTTCCGGTTGGATGATTGCTGATGGGTACCGTCCGCTTTGGTAGAGGCCGACCTTGGTCGGCGCTTCTGTACCAACCAAGGTTGGCACCTACCAGAGCGCAGCCTGGCCGGCTCTACCACGGTGCGTGACTGATGCCTTCGATCATCACCCACGCAGCCGTGCCGCTGGCGCTGTGGTGCGCCGCTGATCGTGGCCGCATCCCGCCGCGACTGCTGGCGGCCGGTGTGGTCGCGGCAATGCTGCCCGATGCCGATGTGCTGGCGTTTGCCCTGCATGTTCCGTATGCCGATGCATTCGGCCATCGGGGTGCCAGCCATTCGTTGTTGTTTGCCGGCGTGCTGGCGGTGTTGGCAGCGTTGCTGGCGTTCTTTGGTAGTCGCCGACCTTGGTCGGCGCCTTTGTGCCAACCAAGGTTGGCACCTACCGGAGAGGCAAATGCACGCTCTGGTAGAGGCCGACCTTGGTCGGCGGGTTTGTGCCAACCAAGGTTGGCATCTACCGTTCAAGCGGCGACGTTCGTCTTCGTCTGCGCCGCCAGCCATCCGCTGCTGGACGCACTGACTTCCGGCGGTCTGGGCGTTGCCCTGGCCTGGCCTTGGAGCGAACACCGCTTCTTCGCGCCCTGGCGCCCGATCCGCGTTTCACCGTTTGCCCCGCAGTTCTTCAGCGCGCGCGGCGTGGCCACGTTGCTGTCGGAACTGCGTTGGGTCTGGCTGCCGCTGGCCGGCGCCGTTGTTGCCTGGAAACTGATTCAACCCGCCCCTGCTGCCCCACGAGATCCGTCATGAGTACTGCCCTGCCCGCTGCCCTGGTTGCCGAACTGTCCGCCCTGCTGGGTGCGGAGGGCTGGCGCATGGATGACGGCGCGCTGGAGGCGAACGCGCAGGACAACTCATGGCGCCACCAGCGGCCGGCTGCAGTAGCGCTGCCAGCAGATATCGAACAGGTGCAGGCCCTGGTGCGCGCCTGCCGCACGCATGGCGTGGCACTGGTCGCGCGCGGCGCAGGCACCGGCACCACCGGTGCGGCGGTGCCATTGCCCGGCAGCGTCGTGCTGTCGTTCACCCGCATGGACCGCATCATCGACATCCGTGCCGGTGACCGCTGCGCCGTGGTGCAGCCAGGCGTACTCAATGGAACGCTGCAGCAGGCGCTGGCGCCGCATGGCCTGTTCTGGGCGCCGGACCCGTCCAGCGCGGAGATCTGCAGCGTCGGTGGCAACCTGGCCTGCAATGCCGGCGGCCCACGCGCGGTGAAGTACGGCACCAGCCGCGACAACGTGCTGGGCCTGGTGGCGGTGACCGGCACCGGCGAGGTGATCCGCTGCGGTGGCGCCTACACCAAGGATTCCACCGGCTACGACCTCACCCACCTGCTGGTGGGCAGTGAAGGCACGCTGGCGCTGATCGTGGAAGCCACCCTGAAGCTGACCCCGCTACCGGTCAGCCAGGCCGGACTGCGCGTGCTGTACCGCGATGCCGATGCAGCCGCCGCAGCCGTGTCACGCCTGATGTCGCAGCCGGTGGTACCCACACGCCTGGAATTCATGGACGCCCGCAGCCTGCAGCTGCTGCGCCTCAACGGTGCCGAAGTACCCGAGGCCGGCGCGATGCTGCTGGTCGAGGCCGATGGTGACCACGACACCCTGCCCTACCTGCTGCAGGCGCTGGCCAGCGCCGCCGAAGGCGACGGCATGATCGAACTGGACGTGGCGATGGAAGGCCGCGCGCGCGACCAGCTCTGGGCCGCACGCAAGGCGCTGTCGCCTGCACTGCGCAGCATCGCCCCGGGCAAGATCAATGAAGACGTGGTGGTGCCGGTGTCGCGCATCCCCGACCTGGTGGCCGGCGTGCAGGCGCTGGCGCGCGACTACTCGCTGACCATCGTCACCTTCGGCCATGCCGGCAATGGCAACCTGCACGTCAACATTCTGTACCACCCCGACGACG
>NZ_QAIJ01000111.1:0-2333 GCF_003060985.1 Stenotrophomonas sp. HMWF023 | reverse complement strand
GAGCCGAGCGCGGGCTCGGCTCTACTGGAAGCGTGGGCAACCGGCCATGCTGCTTTTGCTTTTGATCTTTTTTCTTCTTGCGTGGTGGACGCCACAGGAACGTGTCCGTGGCCGGGTAGATGGGCTGCGCAGGGGCGTGAGCCGCATGGATGCGGCGACCGAGCTTACAGGGACGTACTTGCAGCGGCCCCTGCGCAGCCCATCTACCCGAGCCTCCTCATGAATCGCTTTGCGGCCACCCACGAGGGGCTGCGCCGTTGGCTGGAAACCTACGCGTGTACCGGCCGATGCCCGCGCACCGCCATCACCAGGCCGATACCGGCCAGCAACGACACCGCCGAAGTGCCTCCGTAGCTGATCAGCGGCATCGGAATGCCCACCACCGGCAGCAAGCCGGAAATCATCCCGCCGTTGACCAGTACGTACACGAAGAACGCCAGACCGAGGCTGCCGGCCAACAGCCGCGCGTGCGTGTCGCGTGCCTGCACTGCGATCGACAGGCATCGCCCGACCACGAACAGATACAAGGCGAACACCGTCACCACGCCGATCCAGCCGAATTCCTCGGCCAATACCGAGAACGCGAAATCGGTGGTGTACTCGGGCAGGAAATCCAATGTGGCCTGTGTGCCGTGGCCCCAGCCACGCCCCTGCATGCCACCCGAGCCGATGGCGATGCGCGATTGCAGAATGTTCCAACCGGTGCCCAAGGGATCGGCAGCCGGATCCAGGAAGGTCAGGACACGGTTCTTCTGGTACTGCCGCAGCAGCCCGAACCACGCCAGTGGAGCAGCCACCGACACCGCACTCAAGCCGGCCACCACCCAGCGCCACTGCAGGCCAGCCAGCAGCAACGCAAACACGCCGCTGGCGGTCACCAGCGTGGCCGTACCCAGGTTGGGCTGCATCAGGATCAGCACCGCTGGCACCCCGATCAGCACCGCTGCCGTCAACACCGTGCGCGGCGATGGCGGCAGCGGCTGACGGTGCAGATACCAGGCCATCATCAACGGCAGGCTGAGTTTGAGCAGCTCCGAGGGCTGCAGGTAGAACACGCCGAGGTTGAGCCAACGTTGCCCGTATTTACCGGTGCCGATCACATACACCGCCATCAACGGCAGCATCGACAACGCATAGATGGCAGGCGTCCACGCGCGCAGGCGCAGCAGCGAGACCCGCGACAACAGCCACATCGCCACCAGGCCACCGGCGAAGCGCATCGCCTGCCCATGCACCGGCCCGTTCACGCTGTACAGCACCGCCAGGCCCGCGCCCATCAGGATCAACAACGCGACCAGCAACGGCAGATCGATCGTGCGCACTGCCTCACGGCAGCCGCCAAGCATTCGTTTCCATTTCACCCGCGGCACGGTAGCAACCGGCGCTTTCGCGAAGCTGTCAGCGCTGTTTGACGCTATCGACTCCTTCGGCGACAACTGCTTTTGGCGACTGGACTTTCCGGGTTTCAAACAATTCTGATTGGAGCCGCAAGGGCCCCGTGCACATCATGTGCGGCCACCGACAACGGGTGGCACGGGACTCCAATCCCGTTTGATAGATGCGTTGTTTACGCTTGCCAGCCGGCGTCGCTTTTTCCTTGTTGAGCGGCGTCGGCTGGCAATCCGTCCGTGCGTCTTTGGCGGGCGGTGCGTGGAGGGCCTCGTGCCCGCCGGCGTTCCAGCGTCTATCACCGGTATTGGAGCCACGCATCGCCTGCCACCCTCGCCTCCACGCGGGGTGGCCCTTGCCGACCGCACGAGGCCCCCGCCATGTCCGCTTCCACCTACCCGTACCTGTTCGCCACGCTGGGCGAGGCTGCTCACCAGCTGCCGCATGACATCGCCCGCGCGCTGGAAACCACGCTCACTGCAACGCAGGCCGCCAACGCGCCTGGCGGCCCTACCCTGCTGGACTGCCTGCAGCGCATCCGCCAGGTGGAAGCGGCAGATGGCCAGCCGTGGCCGAGCCAAGGGCGAACGCAGGCGCAGTGCATGGCGATGGCGCGCATCGACCGCGCCAATGCCGGGCTGACCTTCCTGCTGGAACTGCTGCACGCCAGCGAACGCGTGCGCGTGGACGGCGACGACACGCAGCATCTGCCCGACGACGCCCGCGAAGGCCTGCTGCTGGCCTGCCGAGGGCTGTCGGAATACGTGGATGTGCAGTTGCAGGCCGCGTAATGCGCACGTCGCTGTGCCCTCGCCTGCCTCTCGTACAGCGCATGCCGGCCCTGAGCCGAGCATGGCTCGGCACTACAAAGAGCGAAGCGACCCGCTTCTGCTCTGCTTTATTTCTCTTTGCGTGGGTGGCCACCGCAGGAAACTGTCAGAGGC
>NZ_QAIJ01000110.1:43056-52508 GCF_003060985.1 Stenotrophomonas sp. HMWF023 | reverse complement strand
TGCTGGCGCTGCGGACGTTCGCCGCCGCTGAAGTTGCCACCGCCGCCGCCACCGCCGCCTTCACCGCGGCCGCCCAGCATCTGCATTTCGTCGGCGATGATGTCGGTGGAGTACTTCTCCACGCCGTCCTGGCCGGTGTACTTGTCGTAACGCAGGCTGCCTTCGACGTAAACCGAGCTGCCCTTGCGCAGGTACTCACCAGCAATTTCGCCGAGCTTGCCGAAGAACACCACGCGGTGCCACTCGGTACGCTCCTGCTGGTTGCCATCCTTGTCCTTGCGGACACTGGTGGTGGCCAGGCTGATGCGGGTGATCGCCATACCGCCCTGGGTGTACTTCACGTCCGGGTCGTTGCCGAGGTTGCCGACCAGGATGACTTTGTTGATGCCGCGCGCCATAGATAAGTGATTCCATTGTCCGGGGGCCGGTGCCTGTCATATCACACAGCCGGAGTTGCCGATACCCGGCCGCCCTTGGGTGGGCACTGCCAGAAACCGGGGATTCTATCACCGCCCCCCAGCCCACCGGGCCTGCCTCCGCCACCCCGACCGCCAGTGTGACGGCCGGGGCAGGCATTCACCTTCCCCGGATCAGGCCGCTTGCGACGGCGCGCCGCCCAGGGTCACCTTGTCACGCCGACCGGTCGCCGGATCGGTCCGGTGCATGGACAGGCTGCGCCCCGCAAACGGCCCGGTCAGCAGATCGCCCAGCATGGCCTCGGCCAGGCCGTTCCCGGGTTGGGCGAAGGGAGTGATGAACTCGATCAGCCACAGGCGATCGCCGCTGTTCCAGTCGTCCAGCTCCAGCCGCTCGCCCTGCTCCAGCTTCAGCTCGGCCTGCTCGGAAAGGTTCGCCCAGATCGCAACGCCCAGAGGCAACTGTTCCAGTGCCTGCTGGGTTAGACCGGCGAAGGCCGGGCCCGCCTCTTCCAGTCCGGGCAACTCCGGCAGAGTGCCGAAACGGAACACCCGGAACTGTTCCTTCAGCAGTGGCGGCATGAAGGACCATTCCAGGTCCTTCAGCTGCATCTCGCGGTGCAGGGGCGATTGGGAAAGCAGCCAGACGATCTGGCCAAGGGCCTCGGCAACGGTACGCGGCGCTCCGTCGACGGCGTCTGCGGCGTGGGTCGTGGAAGTGATCATGAGCGGGAAATCCTGTAGTCGGGAATGGCGGTCAACAGTTCCATGGTGGCCGGATCGCGCGCCGCAGTGCTGATTCCCTGGGCGTAGGGCTGGGCGTCGAACGTGGACATCGCTTCGATCATCTGGAACCGCTTCTTCTGTGCCAGCGCCAGATTGTCATGCAACGCGGAGCGCTGCGTCGCCGGGCTGGACGGAATGCTTTCGTCGATGGGGGCACGCTGTTCCGACCGAGCCGATTGCTGCATCCGCTCGGCTGCGGTGGGCTCAACGCCACCGAAACGATCCCCCGGTTCCGCCGCCGCTTGCGCCACCGGGGCCTGCGGCAGGTCAGATGCAGGCGCGAAGCGTGGATCGCCGCCTCGGCGGTTGACCCGGCCGGAGGCGGCGTCACCGCTGCCCAGGTCGCGTCCGCCCTTGCCGGCGCCAGCATTCAGGTTCAGGCCGTCACCGTCGCCCTCCTCATCGCGCTCGCCGAAAGCGAAGAACATGTCCGACAGGGCCGCCTGGGTGCCATCGGTACGGGTGTACTGACCGTTGGCATAGGTGGTGTTGTCCGGCGACGTACCGGGCATCTGCCCGGTGCGGCGCGCATCAAGGTTGATCGACGCCACACCCGCCTGTTGCAACGTCAACAGTTCACCCGCCTGGCTGATGCCATCGCGGTTGGCGTCGCGCCAGACCTGGAACTCTGCAAAGCGAGCGTCGTTGGCATCCAGGCGCCGATCACCATTGCTGTCGTAGGCAGCCAGGCCTTCAAGGTCGGAATGGGCACCCTCCAGATCCATCGTGAACGAGATTTCGGCGCCGGAATCGATCGTGCCGTTGCGGTTGCGGTCAAGCACCAGTAGACCGTCGTGCGGCCCGACCCAACCGGTCAGATCACGCACGCCATCACCGTCCATGTCAAAGCGCGTGGCGCTCTGTGCCCAGCCTACGGTCTCCACGCCGTCGCCATCCAAATCAAGTACGACAGGACCCAGGCGCCCGCCCCACTGGTTGACGACGAACTTCAAAGGGTCACTCCACTGGCCTGCAGAATCCACCGCTTGGACGACGATTTCGTACCAAGTGTCGTAATGGGTTTCCTGGAAGTAGCCCGCGCCACTTCCGCGTGGATCACCCCAGTCACCGGAAGTTTCCGTTCTAAGCCCACCGCGAGCGACGATGCGCGAACTGAAGATATTGCTGCCATACGGCGTCAGGAAACCATCCCCCGAGACGCCGCGTGAGGTGGTTCCCCCTTCAAACGTATAGGTGTCACCCGAATAGGTATCCCAATACTGACCGGTGACGCTAGTGAACTCCACTGCACTGGTGACATGCATGTTTGCGTAGAAGTCCTCCTGGTCATTCGCAGCAAGCACCTGGTAGAAATTTCCATCCTGCCAGGTCGCGATCGTTGGCCGCTCATTGACGTTCTGCACATTGATCGTCACCCAGGTGCTGCTGGACAGGCCGCCACGATCGGTCACCGTCACCTGGATCTGGTGGCTCTGCGCGGTTTCAAAATCCAGCTGCCCGTGCAGCGCGATCTGACCCGTGGTGGCGTTGATGCCGAACAGGTTGCTGGCACCACCAGTGATGGCAAACCGATGGTCGCGGTTGTACCACTGGCTGTCCGGGTCGGACCAGTTGGTGAACTGGAATACGGTCTGGCCCGCGCCCGGCGCCGATTCGGCCAGCGTCAGGCTCTGGCCCCAGGTCGTCGGCGCTTCGTTGACGTCTTCGATGCGTACCGTGATCTCGCGGTTGCCCGACACCAGCGCACCATCCGTGGCACGGACCGTGACGTTGTAGTAAGCCTCCAGCTGGCCGTCGCCATCGCCGTCGATCAGCTGCAGGTACGGTGCAACGGCTTCGAAATCGAAGCTGCTGACGTTGTACTTGAGCTGATTCCCGGAGATGACGAACCAGGCAAAGGGGTCGTTGATGATTTGATACGAGGGTGCGGTCCCGTCCGGATCAGACGAGGACAGCGTGGCTACCACCTGCCCGGACACGCCGGTGTTCTCGGAGGTGAGCGCCACGTGCTGCACGACGTCCGGCGTTCGTGGCGCTTCGTTGACGTTGGACACGCCGACCTGGAACACCTGGTCGCGGGTCGCGCCGTGGGTGTCGGTCACCCTCACCGTGATTGCATGCGAAGTGGCGGCCTCGTAGTCCAGCAGCCCACCATTGGCGACGCTCAGTACACCAGCCGCGGTGATCGCGAAGCGACCGCCGGCGTTGTTCACCAGGGTGAAGGTCAGGCCGTCGGTCACGTCCTGGTCCTGGCCGCTGAACTTACCGACCTCGGCGCCGTTGGCAGTGTTTTCCGCGATGCTCAGCGTGCGATCGACGGTGATGCCATGCGGCGTATCGTTGACGTCTTCAAGGCGCACGGTGATGGTGCGCGCCCCGGCCGAGGTCAGCCCACCCGACACAGCCTTCACCGATACCGAGTACACCACCTCCTGGCGGCCATCGCCATCAGCGTCACTCACGGTCATTCCGGCAGCCTTCAGCGCTTCGAAATCCAGGACCAGGCCATCACGGAACTTCAGCTGGTTGCCGACCAGGGTGAACCAGCCGCGCGCGTCGCCCTCCAGCACATAGCTGTAGCTGCCATTGCCGCCACTGGAGGCCAGGTTGGCGATCACAACGCCGCCCAGCGCCGCATTCTCGGCCGCGATTGCCACCGGCTGGCTGGAGACGGTCGGCGTAGCCGGGGCCTCATCAATGTTGGTCACCGCGACGGTGAACGTCTTGTCGCGGGTCAACCCGCCCGAGTCGGTCACCCGCACAACGATCTGGTGCGAGGTGTTGACCTCGTAGTCGAGCAGGCTGGCGTTGGCCACGGTCAGCACGCCGGCCGCGGAGATCGCAAAGCGACCGCCGGCATTTTCGGTCAGGCTGAAGGTGAAGCCGTCATTGTCCGCATCCACCCGTGCGAAGTTGCCCAGCACGGTGCCGTTGGCCACCGGCGCATCCGTGGTCGACTCGGCCGTGCTCAACGCACGGTCCACGGTGATGTCGGTCGGGCGCGCGTTGATGGTGACCGACAACGTCTGCGTCTTGCTGCTGGTCTGGCCGGTCGCCGTCTCCTTGGCGATGGCGGTCACGGTCAGTACGGCGGTCCCGGTCAGATCGGCCGACCACGTTGCCGGGCCGACCAGCGCCAGCCCAGCCAGCTGCGCCGGCGTCAGCGACCACACGCCATTGCCCAGGTCGGTCCCCTTGTTCAGGGTCAGCCCGGTCGGCAGGTTCGAAATGCGGATCTCCAGCGTTTCCGACCCGTCGGTGTCAGCCAGGGCAGCTTGCACGTCCAGCGCCAGCGTGCCGCCATCAAGCGTCTTGCCGACCTGCACGACACGGGTGATCACCGGCGCGTCCACCACCGGCGCCACATTCATGAAGAACACCCGCTCGGTCACCAGCCCACCGGCATCGGTAGCGATCAGCTTGATCGCAACGCGTCCGCTGGCGTTGCCCTTCGGCACCAGCGTCACCGTTCGCTCGCCGTTGGCCCCGGCAGTGATGGTCGGAGTATTCATCCAGGCCACCACCGTCGTGAGGTCAGTGGCATCCACCGCCACGGCACGCACGGTGACCCCGGGTGCCGGGGTCAGGTCGTCACCGACGGTGAACTGCAGGGCGACCTGGCCATCCTCGTTGATCGACTGATCCGGCACGATACTGATCGACGGCAGGCCGTTGCCATCCCAGAAGTGCCGCCACTGGTTCTCGAACGTGCCGTCGGCATGCAGTGCCTGATACGCCGCGACGGTGGCCGGCTTGGTGCGGCTGGCCATAAGCGCGACCAGTGCCTCCGCATTGATCGTGCTGCTGGCGTGCTCGCCGGCCAGGAAGAAATCGATCTTGTAGTTGGCGCGATCATTGGCGTTGGTGGTCGTGTACCAGCCCTTGATCGTGGTCACCACGCTGGTGCCGATCACCGAGATCACCAGGTCATCGCCGGTACGGCTGAACCACAGGTCATTGCGGCTGATGTCGCGATAGCCAATGACGTCGATATCGTCGCCACTGGAGTCGTAGTTGCGGATTTCGTCGGCACCGGAGTTGCGGTCGATCAAGTAGACGTCGCTATCATCGCCACCAATCAGGATGTCGTTACCGGCGCCGCCGTACAAAGTGTCATTGCCAGCCTGCGCATCGAGCAGGTCGTCACCATCACCGCCATACAGCGTGTCGTTGCCAGCGCCGCCGTAGAGCTTGTCGTTGCCCGCGCCACCCTCGATGTAATCATCCCCCGCACCACCGGTAATGACGTCGTCGAACCCACTGCCGATCACGCGCTCGAACGCATCTTCCAGCACATCGCCTGCCGCCGCGCCGCCATGTGTTCCGGTAGCCAGGTTCAGCACGATGCCCGCCGTCGCCGACGCGTAGGTCAGCGTATCGACACCGGCGCCTCCGGACAGGGTGTCGGCACCGGCACCGCCATCGAGGATATCGTCGCCATCACCACCGCGCAGGATGTCGTTGCCGACGCCGCCGCGCAGCGTGTCATTGCCGATCCCCCCTTCCAGCAGGTCATTGCCGGCACCGCCATCGAGGATGTCATTGCCGGCGTCGCCGTACAGGCGATCATCACCGTCTTCGCCATACAGGTTGTCATCGCCATCACCGCCACGCAGTTCGTCGACGCCTGCGCCACCGTACAGCGTGTCGCGACCCAGCTCGCCCCACAGTTTGTCGTCGCCAGCCTCACCGCGCAGATTGTCATCGCCATCGCCACCGTACAGGTCGTCGTTGCCACCGCCGCCGGTGATGATGTCGTTGCCGCCGAGCCCCTGGATCACATCCCGGTTAGCCTGGCCGACCAGCGTTTCGCCAGCGGCAGTGCCGTACAGGTAGTCATCGCGGTTGACCACGGTGAAGACCAGCTGCTTGCTGACACTCAGCCCGGTGCCACCACGATCGGTCGCGGTGACCGTCACGGTGACGTTGCTGCCCACCTCATAGTCAACGATCGCACCGGCCTTCAGGCGCAGCTGGTTGCCGTTGATGATCTCGAATCGGCTGTCGGACACGCTGTACACCATCGTGGCGAAATCACTGCCGGCCGTGGTGTCTGGATCGGTGGCCGACAGCGTGCCGAGCAGGATCGCCGGCAGCGCGGTTCCGGTGGGAACCCGATCGGTTTCGCTGAAGCTGGTGGTGGTGGCCGCGAATACCACCGCCGTCGGTGCTTCATTCTCGTCTTCGATAGCATAGGTGAAACTGAGGGCCGAAGCCGATGCCAGGCTGCCGTCGTAGGCTCTCACGCTGGCGGTCAGCAGCACCTCTTTGATGCCATCGCCATCCAGATCGACCAGGGTCGCGCCCTGCGCGGCGGCCAGCGTCTCGAAGTCGATCGCAACGCCCGCACGCACGCGCACCTGGTTGCCCACCACCTCCAGCAGGCCCCCCGGGTTGGTCACCAGCTGCAGGGTCGGCGTGGTCTTGTCGGGGTCCCCGATCACGAAGGTGCCCACCACCGTACCGGCCCCGGTCTTTTCACCGGCCAGTACGGGCGCGGTGTTTGGCGGCCGCGTCGGTGTGAACGGTGCCTCGTTGACGTTGCGGACGTCGATCTTGAAGTCCTTCTCGAACCACGCGCCGGCGCCGTCGGTCACGCGCACGCGGATGGTGTGCGCAGTGGCGCTCTCATAGTCCAGCTTGGTGCCATCATGGACACTGAGCGTGCCGTCCGCGGTGATCTTGAAGCGGCCACCGCCATCATTGATCAGCGTAAAGGTAGCCGTATCTTCTGCGCCGTCACGGTCGACATGGCCGAAGCGGCCCAGCGACAGGTTGTTGGCGGCGTTCTCGTCCACCGCCAACGGACCCGGGGCGAGGATGTCGCTGGGGACATCGTTGACCGAGCGCACCACCAGATCGACGATCTGGTCGGCGGTATTGCCGTCTGCATCGGTGACCCGGACCACGAAGCGGTCATTGCCGTGGCGATCTGCTGCGGGGGTGTAGAGCCAGGCGCCGGTAGCCGCGTTGAGCGCAACCGTACCCATCCCTGGGGCGGCGATCACCGTGTATCCGGTGATGTTCCCATCATGGTCGACCGCATTGACGCTGCCACTGAGCGGTACGTCCTCGTCGGTGGTCAGATACTGCGTCTCAACCAGCGGCGCCGGCTTGCTCGAGTTCTGCCAGTAGTTCCCGAGCAGGCCCTGCAACGTAGAGGACATGCCCGCCGGAATCGATGCCGAATCCGCCGCCATCGCCGCCAGCAATGGCTCGGCGTGGGCAAGGAACAACGAGCCCGCGCCGATCGCGATCTCGGTGACCCGGCTGGCGCCGGCGTAGTAACCGGCGATGGTGATCCGGGTGCTCCCCCCGATCACGCTCACAAGCAGGTCGTTGCCCACCTTCTGCAGCCAGACCTCGTTGCTCGCCACATTCTGCAGAACGATGCGATTGACGCCCACCGCATCTTCGATGCGATCGCTGCCGCCGTCCCGATCGAACAGATAGGTGTCGTTACCATCGCCGCCGCGCAGCAGGTCATTGCCAGCCTCACCCGCAAGGGTATCGTTGCCGGCACCGCCATCGAGCAGATCGTCGCCAGCTCCTCCGACCAGTGTGTCGTTGCCAGCTTCACCATACAGCTGATCATCGCCTTCCTGGCCACCCAAGGTGTCATCGCCCTCGCCGCCCCAGGCCTTGTCGTTGCCCACATCGCCGCTGATCTGGTCGTCGCCCAGCCCGCCGTAAAGCTCGTCAGCACCCGCGCCACCGGCCAGCACATCGTTGCCCGCGCCACCTTCAAGTCGGTCGTCGCCGGCATCGCCGGACAACGCATCGTTGCCGTCGCCGCCCATCAGGGTGTCGTTGCCGTCACCACCGATGAGCACGTCGTCGCCACCCCGCCCATCCAGCCAGTCATTGCCACCCAGCCCGATCAGGCGATTCGCGCGTGAATCACCACTGATCGTATCGGCGAAGCCGTCGCTGCCCACCACGTTTTCCAACGTGCTGACGCCGTTGACCGCAACCAGCGTATCGCCGTCGGCATGGCCGCCCGACACCGTGCCTGCGGCAAGGTCGAGCACCAGCGACGCGGTGGAGGTCGCGTAACGCACCGTATCGCCATAAGCCTCACCGGCAACCACCGCCTGGCCGAGGCTGATGCGATCGCTGCCACCGTCGATAACGTCGGCGCCGACGCCGCCTTCCAGCGTGTCGTCACCATCGCCGCCAGAAAGGGTGTCATTGCCATCGCCACCTGAAAGTACATCCAGCCCAGTGCCGCCATTGATGGTGTTGGCGCCAGCATCGCCCAGGATGAAATCGTCCGCAGCGGTCCCGCCCTGCGCCAGCTGGCGCAGGTTGATCAGATCAACCACCAGGCCATCGCTGAGCTGCAGCTTCTCCACGAAGCGCTTCTCATTGCTTGCGGTTTCCAGCAGTACCGACCCATTCTGGGCCGCGGTGATGTCCAGGCGGCTGCCAGCACCGGTGATCTTCAGGCCGAGATTGGACAGGCTGATGCCAGCCCCGAAGGACAGCGTATCGCTGCCCCCGTCACCGTCCTGGAAAGCTTCGCGAACGATCTGCAGGCCGTTGTCGGTGTTGCGCCAGGCGCCGCCCTGCAGGCGGCCGATCCCGAACGGCCAGGCTGACACCGGCGGCATCGTCGCCTGCTGGGCTGCGAACAGGAAGTCGATCTGCGCCGAACTCCTGTACACGACCTGGCCAGACTCGCTGCTGGTCAGGATCAGCTGATGGGCATGCTTTCCACCCGCGCCAACCCCGAGGTAGTTCCAGGCCGCCACGTAGCCCGCAGCTACTTCGCCGGCCACCGTGACGATCTCTTCCAGTGCGAATGCTCCATCGAAGATCTGGTCGTCACCGTCGCCGATGTTGTACTCGTAGACATCGTCGCCCTCACCGCCATACAGCACGTCCGCGCCACCGCCGCCACGCAGCACGTCCGCTCCGATGCTGCCGCCGAGACGGTCGGCCCCCGCACTGCCTTCGATGCCTTCGATGCTGCTGTAGACATCGCCCTTGGCATCGCCGGTATTGGCGAACGTTCCTTCCAGGTACACCCGCAACGCCGCACTGCCTGCGTAGGACGCGATATCCACGCCACCACCGCCAAACAGGGTGTCCGCCCCGGCACCACCATGCAGGAGATCGTCGCCCTGTCCGCCATACAGAATGTCGTCGTCCGCACCACCGCGCAGCGTATCGTCGCCTTCGTTGCCCATCAGCAGGTCATTGCCCGCACCGCCCTCGATGACGTCGTCACCACCGTTGCCGGTCAGCCAGTCCTTGCCCGCCGTGCCGACAATGGTGTCATTGCCA
>NZ_QAIJ01000110.1:0-43046 GCF_003060985.1 Stenotrophomonas sp. HMWF023 | reverse complement strand
AGTGCATACCAGTCCTTGACCGTGATCCGGTCGCCGGAGGCAGAAAGCCGCTCGGCCTCGCCATCGCGGCCGATCACCAGGCGCAGATCATTGCCATCGCGCTGCAGCATCACATCCTGGATGTCGATGCCGACGCCGAATTCCAGCGAATCGACACCTGCATTGCGTGCGATCACACCGTTGAGCGCGCCCTTGTGCCGACGCAGCACCTGCGCCTCATCATTCCAGTCGTTGTGGCTGATCCAGGTGGAACCGTCAAAATAGACGACGCCGTCCTTGCTGACCGTGCCATCGCCGTTGCGCACATAGCCGTTGACGTAGTCGCCTTTCTCCCAGACCAGATCCCAGTTGTCGACATAGTCGTCCATGACAATGTCGTCACCGTCGCCGCGCTGGTAGCGGAAGACGTCATCGCCTTCGCCGCCCACCACTTCGTCATTGCCGCGACCGCCGACCACCAGATCCGAGCCGGTGCCGCCGTACACGCGGTCATCGCCATCATCGCCGAACACCGTGTCATTGCCGGCCCCGCCCAGCACCTGGTCGTTGCCGGAGCCGCCCATCACCCAGTCCTGGTCGCCATCGCCGGCGACGAAATCGTCGCCCGAGCCGCCATTGCCGAAGTCGTTGCCGGCCAGGCCACGGATCTCATCGTTGCCCGCACCGCCGTACAGGAAATCCGCACCGTAGGTGCCCAGGATCACGTCCGAGCCACCGGTACCAATGATGTACGAGGTCATATCGCCGATGCGGATGTCCTCGCCATCGGCAAAGCGCAGCCACTCCACGCGGTGCGAGGATTCGAACCAGTCCTTGATGGTCAGTTCGTCACCGGTCAGCGTCGCATTGCCGGCGGCGTCATAGCTGACCAACGCGATGATCAGATCGTTGCCGGCACCGCTGGCCGACGAACGGCGCATCTGGATGTTCTGCAGGGACAGACCGGTGCCGAACACGATCGCATCCTCACCGCCCTTCACCGAGCCATTGACCTCGTATTCGCCACCGCCGGCCCAGTTGCGCGCCAGCTGCCCGTTGGCGATCTTCGCCAGTCGGTCGTTCAGGCTGTCACCGCTGCCGCGGATGGCACCTGCGCCCTCTTCGTCGTAGACCACATCGCGGCCGTCACCGAGCCGGAACAGGTACTGGTCGGAGCCACCACCGCCGAGCAGGCGCGCCTCGCCATTGGCACCGCGATCATCACCTGCGCCACCGGCAATGATGTCGCCACCCTCACCGCCCACCAGCAGGTCATTGCCGGCACCGCCTTCCAGCCAATCCGAGCCCGTGCTGCCATACAGGCGATCATCGCCGGCACCGCCGTCGAGGTAGTTGCCGTTGCCACCACGCGCAGCGATCGCCAGCGCCTGTGCGCTGGCATCACCGATGGCGAAGTTCACATTGCTGACATTGCCGGCGAACAGCACGTCGTTGCCGTCTCCACCGAACAGCCAGTCATCGAGCAGGCCACCCACCAGCGTGTCGTTGCCACTGCCGCCGAGCAGATCGTTACCGAGGTCACCGCCGCGGACCAGGTCATCGCCCGCGCCGGCATCGATGACGGCCGCGATCTCGATGCGATGTGTGGCCGAAGGGGTCTTGCCGTTGATCAGCAGCCCACTGGTGCTGGACAGCGTGGCACCAGTGACGATGATGCTGTCGTTGCCGGTGCCGCCGAGCATCCGGTCCTTGTCTGCGGTGACGATGGTGTCGTCCAACGAGTGAACCTCGTCTCCAGTCCAGCTGACCAGAGTGCGCTTTCGTCCTCCATCGGGATCGAGCGCCAATGTCATGTTGGAGGCGACCAGGCCAATACCATCTACAACGCCATCTGCCAGCTGATCAAGCCATGCGGCGAATCCTCCCGTCCAATCAGACGCTGCACGACGGTTGAGTCCAAGCTCTTCGACACGAACAAGGGTGATAGCCCACTGTGCGGCAAATCCGCTCTCGGGCGCTCCCGCAATCAGAGTATTTATTTCCCATGGAGACGCAATATATCGAGCGTAGTCGGTAGCAACGGCCATGTCGCCAAACAGATTGGTCGCACTGAAACTTGTCGGCGCATCCAGGCTGACAAGGTTCTTTCCAATGGCACGCTTGATGTAGATGTCTCCACCAATCATCCGATCAAGCAGATTGGACAACGCCCGCACCGTACCGTAGGAAATTACATCCTCGGCCTTGGAGGTGGTGAATGACGGCTCCGACCAATAGCGATACTTTTTGCCATACGTTCCATAGGTACCGCCATCTACCGTCGCGCCTGTTGCCAACCGGCTCCCGGAAATCTCCAGAACCGCGTTCATGGTGCCAGCGACCTGATTGGCAAGCAGCGTAGCTCCGATACTCACGCCGCCTGAACGGGCACGAACACCAGAAACGGCGAAGGTCGAATTTGCCTCGTCCCAGGTGACCGATGCCCAGGAGCGCGGCTTTCCGCTGGAGAACAGACTTCCAATCAATCCACCGAATATGTACCCCACCAACGCACCAATGGCAGCGCCGATGGGGCCCGCATAGGTCGTGCCAACGGCCTGCAGCAAAGCACTCCAGGTCTGCGCCATCGTCGCACCAACATAGGCGCCCACGGCGGAGCCGATCTGAGCACCCAGCTGTCCACCCACCGTTTCGAACTGGACGAGGCTGGCGCCCAGGCGGGCACCGATGTATCCACCGATTGCGGTAAACACCTGCCCCTTCGACAGACCATCTGTGATGCTGATCGTGGCGCCATCAGCAATCTTGATCGCGTTCTCAATGATCTGACCGAGTGAGCTTGCGGCAACAGTCTGCCCGAGCTCACCGAGGGTTCCCTTGATACCAAGCGAACTGATCAGTTCTGCCGTCAGGTAGGCAGAAACCGTACCAGCAGCGGCGCCCTGAAGGCTTGCTCGAAATTCGTCCGGGATATCAGAGAGCAGGTCCTGGATGCCCGCCCGGGTCACGACCTTCGTTCCACCTGCGGCTGCAATCTCGCCCAGATTCTTGCCCACCGTTTTCAACGTGGCCGAGGCAAGCACCTTCCACAGTGGATCGTTGATCTTCAGCGCAGAGGCGATCGCCCCGCCAATGGCCCCGCCCAATCCCCCAGCCGTGGTGATTCGCTGCAGGGTCGCCTCATCAACGGGAAGTTGAATCTGTGAAGGGTTTCGCGGCCTCTGCGAAACGTCACCCTTTCTATTGAAGACTCGCAAAGGCCCCCGTCCATCAGAAAATATGAACTGACCATCTCGACCACCGAAGTACAGTCCGTCTGCCTCAAGCGCCGCCTGGTTTCCGCCTAACGCCTCCAGGTCAATCCGAACGTCACCAGGCTGGTTTCCTGCGGGCATCTGCCGCTGCGCCGCCAGCTCGGTTTGGATGATGTACTCCAGCTGGGGACCCAGGTAGTAGTTCCGGTAATCGAGCCCACCGGATTGGCCGAGTCCAGTACCGGTACCGTCGTAGTAGCAGATTCCGAATCCCTCGATGTTCGGCGAGTCACTTCTGGACTCAATGGAGTAGTTGTCGCGCATGGTGATGCCCTGTGCGAGCTTGTAACTACCATTGGGCTCCTTGATGACGCATCCCGGCGGCATCGCCTTGTGCATCCTGGCCAGGAACGACTGCTGGTTGATGCCACTGTTGGAATTGAGTACGGCCTGTCCCCAGACCGCGTTCCATCCGCCGATCATCGCAACCGCCTCGTTATCGCGAGTAGCCTTGAGGTAGGCGGCCAGGATGGGCGTGTAGTCTCTGACACCCTTCACGATCGAGAGTGAGCTTACCTGCTGGTAGAATGTTTTGAGCGCCTTGGCGTGCTCGACTTGATAGATGCTATGCGCGGTTTCATGGCCAAGCACGAACGCCAGCGCGTCCAACGCAGCTTCACTTCCAGAATCGAACCGGTCGCGACTTATACGGATGACGCCGGAGCCAGCGCTGTAATGTCCTCCCTCTGTCGAACCGGCGGGAAGCAACTCGATCCCTTTCAACGTTCCATTCTTGGCGGACACGTTCAAACGAATCATGAGTTCGGGTGAACTCTCGATTGTCCGCCGAATGGTCTGCTCGGCCCTGGAGAACTGCCCCCCCTTTTGACGGAGGCTTTGCAGAACGGCTTCAAGCTCTTTGTTGATCGATGGCATGCTCAGAACTCCCGGGGACCGATGCTGATCGTTTCAACGCACTGATGGCGCTGACCATTGGTAGTGCTTGTGTATGTCCTGACCGCAACTTCCACGTTTCTGGCGCCGAGGTACCAGGTCTCGGGAAGCAGCGTTGATCTGACTGGCCCGCCCTTCATCCCGATGGCCCTGAGCCTCCGGGCAAACTGATCGGCATTGAACGTGCAGGTGTTCCCTGGCGTGGCAACGTAGGTGTCGAGGAGCGTTTGATAACCACCGTTGCGAAACTCGGTTTGCATCCAGAAGGACCAGCCTTCGACAGTGATCCCTTCCCCTCTGCCCGAAGAGGGCAAGCCTTCTCCACGCCGCCATCTGACCCTCATTGCCTGTTCCAGCGCACTCGGCGAGATGCCCTTCCAGTGTTCCCCTCCCTGACGGGCAAGCAGTGCAACCAGGCGTTCCTGCAGATCCACCGACCTCATCGAGGCGTGGTCTCGTGCCTGTAGGTGCCACGGGAGAAAAGCCAGTACAAGAATCAGACCAAGGAGCCGCATGGTTATACGGTCGCCATTTGAGACTTGAACGCCCTTTTTCATCGCTCCCTCCCCGCCTCCTGCACGCGCCGCGACAGCGGCGACAGCAGGTACTCGATGATTCTTCGATCACCGGTCTTGATCTCCGCCGTAGCGGCCAGACCCGGTGCCAGCGCACGGCGTCGGCCATCCACCTCGATCCAGGGCTGCAGCAGGCGCACGCGCGCCGGATAGCGCAATCCTTCCTTCTCGGTCTGCACCGCGTCACGGCCCACCGTTTCGACAACGCCATCCACCACGCCGTAGCGGGTGAACGGATAGGCCTCCAGCTTCACCTCCACTGGCTGCCCGTCGCGGACAAAGCCGGCATCACGGTTGGGCAGCATCGCGTCAACCACCAGTTCGCCGTCGTGCGGCACCAGCACCATCAGCGGGTCGGCCGGCTTCACCACACCGCCGATGGTGTGCATCTGCAGTTGCTGCACCACCCCGGTCACCGGCGCACGCAGCAGCGTATGTCCAGCCTTGTCATGGGCTTTCTTCAGCTCTTCGGTGCGCAGCACGCGCGCCGCTTCGGCCTCGGTCAGCGCATCCAGCGCCTCGCGTGCAAACTCGCTGCGGCTCTTGCTCATCTGCTGGCTGGCCGCCTGTTGCGCGGCGGACGCCTTGCGCTGTTCTTCGCGGCGGATCGCCAGGTCCTGGCGCATGCCGACCACCCGCTCCTTCACTTCGGCCACCTGCATCCGTGGCACGTAGTTATCGCGGCTCAGCTCCTCCAGCTTGTTCAGCTGGTCAGTGGCCAACGGCAGCTGCTCTTCCAGCTTGGCGATCTCGGCCAGGATCATGCCGTGCTCGCCGTCGCGCTGGCTGCGTTCCTGCTGCAGCCCACCGACGGTGGAATCGAACTCGCGCTGCTTGGCAGCTACCAGCGCCTGCTGGACAGCGGTGATGCCCGCAGGCGTCCCCTCCGGCGCGACGAAACGCCCTGTGCGTCCTGCCACGTGATCGACCACCGCCTGCGCGCGCGCGACGTCAATCTGCGCGGTCAGCAAGGCCTGGCGTGCCTGCTCCACTTCGGCCTGGCTGACGGTCGGGTCCAGCTCAAGCAGCGGCGTGCCGGCCTTCACCGATTGCCCTTCGACCACATGGATCGCGCGGACCACGCCCTGATCCGCAGCCTGGATCACCTTCACGTTGCCGCGCGGAATCACCTTGCCTTCAGCCACCGCGACCATGTCCAGGCGACCCAGGCACGACCAGACCAACGCAATGACCAGGAAGGCGATCAACAACCAGAGCACGGTGCGGCCGATCGGGTTCGGTGGTTTCTCCAGAATCTCCAGCGCAGCCGGCAGGAAGTCCGGTGCGGCCGAGCTGCGGGTGTCCGGCTGCGCGCGCTCCGCGCGCAGGCTCTCACGCAGGATGCCCAGGTGGTGCCTCAGTCCTTTCAACATGCGTGCTGTCCTTGGCTGGGCGCGCGATGGTCAGTTCAGCGGGGCCGCCACAGCGGGTAGACCCATCTGTTTGGTATAGAGCAGTGAATAGCGGCCACCCGCACGCAGCAGGTCCTCGTGCGTGCCGGTCTCGGTGATGCGCCCGCGTTCGAGGGTGACGATGCGATGGGCCTGGCGTACCGCCGACAAGCGGTGCGCGATGATGATCACGGTGCGACCGACGGACATGCGCTTGAGGTTGTCCTGGATGACCTCTTCGCTCTCGGCATCCAGTGCCGAGGTCGCCTCGTCGAAGATCAGGATCTTCGGGTCGATCGCCAGTGCACGCGCGATCGCCAGGCGCTGCCGCTGCCCTCCGGAGAGGTTGCCGCCACGTTCGTCGATGCGGGTGTCGTAGGCTTCGGGCAGTTCCAGGATGAAATCGTGCGCGCCGGCCAGCTTGGCCACTTCCACCACGCGGCTCATCGGCATCGCCGGGTCGGCCATGGCGATGTTCTCGCGCACGCTGCGGTTGAACAGCAGGTTTTCCTGCAGCACCACGCCCACCTGGCGACGCAGCCATGCCGGATCGACCATCGACAGGTCCACACCATCCACCAGCACACGGCCGCGCTCCGGGGTGTGCAGGCGCTGGATCAACTTGGTCAGGGTCGATTTGCCCGATCCTGATGGGCCGACCACGCCGAGGATTTCGCCCGGGGCGATCTCCAGGCTGACCGACGACAACACTTCCTGTCCCTCAGGGCGATAGCGGAACGACACATGCTCCAGCGCGATCCGGCCGTCCACGGCCGGCAGGCTCGCGCGCGACGGTGAGCTGGCCGGCTCAGTAGGAGAATTGAGGATGTCGCCCAGCCGCTCCACGGCGATGCGCGCCTGCTGGAAGTCCTGCGCCAGCTGCGCCAAGCGCAGTACCGGTCCGGCAACCTGCCCGGCAAGCATGTTGAACGCCACCAGCTCACCCACGGTCAGCTTGCCGTCGATCACCAGCCGCGCACCGAAGAACAGCAGCGCCACCGTGGCCAGCTTGTGGATCAGCTGCACGGCCTGCGAGCCCCAGTTGGCCAGCATGCTGGCGCGGAAGCTGGCCTGGATGTAGCCGGCCAACTGCTTGTCCCAACGGTTCTGCGCCTGCGGCTCGACCGCCAGCGCCTTGATCGTTTCCACGCCGGTCACCGCTTCGACCAGAAACGACTGGTTCTCGGCGCCGCGCACGAACTTCTCGTCCAGCCGGCGCCTCAGCATCGGCCCGACCACCATCACCACCACGGCGTACAGCGGCAGCGTGATCAGCACGATCAACAGCAATGCGGGGCTGTACAGCCACATCACGGCCAGGAACACGATGGCGAAGAACAGGTCCAGCACCACCGTCTGCGCCGACGAGGTAAGGAATTCGCGGATGGTCTCCAGTTCGCGTACGCGCGCCACCGAATCTCCCACCCGACGCGCCTGGAAATAGGCCAACGGCAGATGCGTGAGGTGCGAGAACAGCTTCGAGCCCAGCTCGGCATCGACGCGGCTGGTGGTGTGCGAGAACAGGTAGGTGCGCAGCCCGCCCATCACCACTTCGAACACCGAGACGACCAGAAGGCCCAGGGCCAGTACCTCCAGCGTGGTGATGCCCTTGTGCACCAGTACCTTGTCGATCACTACCTGGAAGAACAAGGGCGTGATCAGCGCCATCAACTGCAGGAAGAACGAAGCCACCAGCACATCACGCAACAGGCGACGGTACTTCATCAGCGCCGGGATGAACCAGCCCACGTCGAAGCGCTGCGCTGCGCCGGTGACACTTTCGCGCGTGGTCATCAGCAGCAGGCGACCGTCGAAGTCCTGCGAGAATTCACCGAGGGTCAGCGTGACCGGGCGCCCTTCGGCCGCCGCGTCGAAGCACAGGACGCTCTCTGCATCGGCCTTGAGCACGAGGGTGTAGCGTCCATCGGCCAGGCAGGCGATGGCGGGCAGAGGATGGTCACGAAGCGCCGTGACCCGCGCCTTCACCTCGCGGGCCTTGACGTCCATTCGTTTGGCCAGGCGCAACAGGTCTTGGGTGCCGATGCGGCCCTGGGGATGGCCGAGCTGATGCCGGAGCTGGTCCGGATCGGCGGGCCGATCAAGGAATCCCAGCAGGGCGACAAAGCATGCAAGCGCCCCACCGTCGTCCACGCACGGCACCTCCTGCAGATCGATCCCTGATCCGTTGCTGCCCACGTCAACTGCCTTGTTGTCCTTGGTGCGCGGACTCTAGGGCCAGGCAATGGCAGCTGTCTATCGGCTGAACTCACTTTTGTGCAAATCAGGTCAAAATGATAATTCCGTCACATTTTTTAACATCACTCCCGTTCATTCAGATGGAGGCGGGTCGCCAGGCTTAGGCCGACCTCATGGCATCATGATGGCTGCATGTTCCCTAACCGTTTCCATGACGATCAAAGGCAAAGCCACCTCCCTGGACATCGCCCACCTGGCCGGGGTTTCCCAGCCTACGGTGTCGCGGGCCCTGCGCGGCAGCCCGATGGTCAATGCCGAAACCCGCGAGCGCATCCTGCGCATCGCCCGCGAGCTGAACTACAAGGTCGACAAGAACGCCTCCAGCCTGCGCCTGCGCAATGCCGGCACCCTGGCCCTGCTGTTCTTCGAAGACCCGACCAACGACGACTCGCTGATCAACCCCTTCTTCCATTCGATGCTGGGGTCGATCACCCGTGCCTGCGCGCTGCACGGGCAGGACCTGCTGGTGTCCTTCCAGCAGCTGTCCACCGACTGGCAGGCCGATTACGAGGACAGCAACAAGGCCGATGGCATCATCCTGCTCGGCTATGGCGACTACCACGAGTCGCGCGACCGCCTGCAGCGGCTGGTGGAACAAGGCACCCACTTCGTGCGCTGGGGCGCGGCCCTGCCCGGCCAGCCGGGCGTGTCGATCGGCAGCGACAACTTCCAGGGCGGGCATGACATCACCGCCCACCTGCTGGAACAGGGCTGCCGCCGCATCGCCTTCCTCGGCCATGCCTCCAGCCATTACCCGGAATTCGAGGAGCGCTATCGCGGCCACGTCGAAGCGCTGCGTGCGCATGGCCTGGCCGCCGATCCGGCGCTGCAGCACGATGCGATCACCACCGAAGCGTCCGGTCATGAGGCGTGCTTGGCGCTGCTGGCCCAGGACCGTTCCATCGATGCGATCTGCGCGGCCAGCGACCTGATTGCCATCGGCGCGGTGCGTGCCCTGCGCGAGCAGGGCCTGCGGGTGCCGCAGGACGTAGCGGTGACCGGCTTTGACGACATCCCGCTGGCAGCTTCGGTGTCGCCGCCACTGACCACTGTGCAGCAGGACACCAAGCAGGCCGGCCAGCTGCTGGTGGAGAAGCTGCTGGCGCTGATCGGCCGGCAACCGGTGGAAGGCCAGAGCATTCCGGTGAAGCTGGTGGTACGCGAGTCATCGCTGCGCACCTAGCACTTTTGTAGTGCCGAGCCATGCTCGGCAGAATGCGTGAAACACACGGCCAACGGCAGCCGAGCATGGGCTCGGCTCTACAAGGCCTACAGCGCTATGCGCCGCCCGGCATGGCCGTACGTACCGCCATGCTGAACTCATCCAGCAGGAAAGGCTTGGCGATCATCGCCATGCCTTCATCGAGGAAGGCCGCGCGTTCCTGTGCCTTTTCCGCATAGCCGGTCATGAACAGGATCGGCAGCGCTGGCCGCGATTGCCGCGCGATTTCCGCCAGCTGGCGGCCGTTGAGTCCCGGCAGCCCGACATCGGTGACCAGCAGGTCGATGTTCTGCGCCGACGCCAGGATCGGGATGGCTGCATCGGCATCACCCACCACTTGGGCGTGATACCCCAGGTCCTCCAGCACCACCGTCACCAGCATCCGTACCTGCTCGTCATCCTCCACCACCAGGATGGACTGGCCGGCACCACGCCGTATCGGCTGCGAGACTGCAGGCTCGTCCTCCACCACGGCTTCCGACAACGGAATGAACAACAGCACCGTCGTGCCCTGGCCCAGATTGGACTGGATGGCGATGTGGCCACCGGACTGCTGCATGAAGCCGTACACCATCGACATGCCCAGGCCCGTGCCCTTGCCGATGGGTTTGGTGGTGAAGAAGGGCTCGAACGCGCGCTCGACCACTTCCGGCGCCATGCCGGCACCGGTATCGGCCACCGCCACCATCGCGTAGTCGCCAGCAGGCACAGCCCTGTATTGCCCCTCACGCACGCTCACCGCCGATGCGCGCAGGGTCAGATCACCGCCGTGCGGCATCGCATCGCGCGCGTTGATGGCCAGGTTCAACAGCGCGCTCTCGAACTGGTTGGCATCCAGCGTGGCGTGCAACGGCAGCGGTGAGGGCTCGGCACGGATACGCACGGCCTCGCCCAGCGTGCTGTGCAGCAGGTGCTGTACCGAAACCAGCAATGTGTTGATCTCCACCGGCCGCGCATCCAGCGACTGCCGCCGGGAGAACGCCAGCAGGCGCTGGGTCAGTGCCGCTGCACGCTGGGCCGAGGCGGTGGCGGTGTCGAGGAAACGTTCGAGGTCGTCGAACCGGCCCATGTCCAGACGCAGGCGCACGATGTCCAGCGCGGACAGGATGCCGGTCAGCATGTTGTTGAAGTCGTGGGCGATGCCGCCGGTCAGCTGGCCGATCGCTTCCATCTTCTGCGACTGCCGCAGTGCGGCGTCGCTGGCCTCGCGCGCCGCCATCTGCGCTTGCAGTTCACGGGTACGCTCGGCGACCATCGCCTCCAGCGCGTGCGCGTGCTGTTGGCTGCTGGCAAGGGCCAATTTGGCGGCGGTGATATCGGTAACGAACACATGGAAGCCGTCGATGCGGCCATCAGCATCGCGGCGCGGCGAGTAACGCACCTCGCAGTCCCGACGTCCGTGCAGGCGGTGCGGCCAGACAATCTCGAACACGGCCTCGCGGCCGGCCAATGCTGCTTCCATCGCCGGCCGACGCTGCTGCCACACCGCCTCGCCGATGACCTCGCGCACATGCCTGCCAATCACTTCGCCGGTAGCCAGATCGAACCAGCTTTCATAGGTCTTGTTGGCGAAGCGGAAACACAGCGCGCGGTCCACGAACGCGATCAGCACCGGCATCGCGTCGGCGATCAGGCGCAGCTCGGACTCGCTGCGCGCCAGTGCGGCGCGGCCATCGGCCAACGCAGTGACCTGATCGCGCACCACGAACTGCTTCGCGCGCGCACGCAGCGCACCCTGCACTGCGCTGAGCAGCGACATGCTGCCCAATGGCCGGTCCATCTCCACCACGTTGATCGAGCCGGGCAGCAAGGGTTCGCGGGTGGAACGCCGATAGGAACGCGCCGAGCGCAGCAGGATGAACGGAATGTCCGACCAGGCCGGCTGTTGCTGCAGCGCCTGCTGCAATACATCGCTGCCGCGTACCACCGCTTCCTGGGTCACCACCACCAGCCCGGTGCAGTCATCGAGTTGGCTGGCCAATACCTCCAGGCTGGGCGCGATGCCCGTTCTCAACCCCGCGTTGGCCAGCACCGCCGCGATACTGTCGGCGTCGCGGCCGAAGGGAGCAACGATGCGGACAACCGTGCCGCCATCATCGCTATCGGACATCGGACTGGCCCAGCAGTGCCGCACTGTCGCCGACGAATTCGGGCGTGCCGGTGAGGATGCCCTGGAAATCGGCCAATGCCGCGCTGACCGTGATACCCCGCCCGTCGATCTTCAGTTCGCGGATGGTGTCTTCGTGCGCACCGCCGCGGTTCTTGATCACCGAGATTGCTTTGCGGATGCGTCCCTTCGCTTCGAAGAAGCGGAACAACACCACCGCGTCGGCGATGTAGGACACGTTGAGGCTGCCGGTGGACATGGTGCCAACCAGGCCGTGTTGCGGGTTGATCAGGAAGGTCGCCACGCCCTTCTGGTTCAGATAGGACAGCATCTCGTGCAGCTGCAGCATCAGCTGTTTTTCCTGCGGCATGGCGGTCACATAGCCGTTGAGGCTGTCGATCACCAGCACGCTGCAGTTGCGCTCTTCCACGGCCTTGCGCAGGTTCCAGGAGAATTCGCCCGGCGACACTTCGGCTGGGTCCATCTGCAGGATCTCCAGCAGACCCGATTGCAGGTGCTTGTCCAGGTCGATATCCAGCGCGGAAGCGCGCGCCAGCAACGTGCCGACCCGCTCGTCGAATTCGAAGATACAGCTGCGCTCACCGCGTTCGCAGGCCGCCCACACGTACTGCAGTGCCACGTTGGTCTTGCCGCTGCCGGCCGGGCCGGTCAGCAGCGTGGAGGTGCCTCGCAACGGCCCACCACCCAACAGCCGGTCGATCTCCGCTACCCCGCTGCTGATGGGCGTTCCGACGAAACGGCCATGATGTTCGGAGGCGATCAGGCGCGGGAAGATCTGCACCCCACCACGACGGATCACCATGTCGTGGTAACCGGCGACGAAATCGACACCCCGCAGCTTCTGCACCTGCATCCGGCGCCGGGCGGGGCCAAAGTCCAGGGTGAGACGTTCCAGCGACAGCACGCCGTGGCACAGGCTGTGCAGCTGGCCATCGCGTTCATCGCCGGTGGACGTCAGGTCGTCCACCAGGATCACCGTGGCGCTCTTGGGCGCGAAGAACTGCTTGAGCGCGAGGATCTGCCGGCGATAGCGCAGCGAATCCTGCGCCAGCAGGCGCAGTTCGGACAGCGAATCGAACACCACCCGGGTCGGCCCGATGCTGTCCACCTTGGACATGATCAGGTTGACCGTCTCGTCCAGCTCCATTTCCCACGAGTGCAGCACCGACTGCAGGCGGCCATTGCCCATGGCCCCCTCGGCCGAGCCCAGCTCGAACAGGTGCAGCCCATCCAGCGACCAGCCGTGCGCCGAGGCTACTTCCCTCAGCTCTTCGGCGGTCTCGGAAAGGGTGATGTACAGGCAGCGCTCGCCGCGTTGCAGCCCCTCCAGCAGGAACTGCAGCGACAAGGTGGTCTTGCCGGAGCCGGGCGGGCCTTCCAACAGGTACAGGCGCGCCTGCGGCAACCCGCCGCCCAGAATGCTGTCCAGCCCCTCTACCCCGGTTACGATCCGCATGAGCGCCTGCATGGCAATGACAAAAGAGGGTCAGAGCCTAGCGACGCGGCTGTGGACGGATTGTGTGATCCAGGGCACCGCCGCCAACGCATTCAGGAAGATTTCACGGCCGTCGCTTCAATGCACCGGTGATCCGCAGTTAAGCTATTGCGGTGCGCTCCGTGCAGCACTCCCTCCCGCCAGGAGAAGGCCTTTGTCCTCCGCCAGCAGTTCCCACACCGCACCGGTGACGGCGGCGAACGGCGAGTTGCACCTGGGCTGAGGCTCACGCTGCCCTGCCCTCGCACCGGCAATGCCCTTCCGGGCAACTCGCTGTCGAGGTTCCCATGCTCATTCCCGCGTCCGCACACGACGTGCGCGCTCTGCTGTCCTGCACCGATACCGCTGAAGACGCTGTCGCCCCACCCGAAGTGATCGCCATGCTGGCCGACCTCACCGCCGCCATCGAGCCGCAGTTTGCTCCGGCCGCATGGCGGATCGTCGACGCCGGCCGCACGGTCGGCCTGCTGTCCCTGACCTGCACGCCGCAGGACGGTGTTCTCACCCTCGGCTATGGCATCGCTCCGGCCCACCAGGGACGCGGCCTGGCCGGCGCCGCATTGGCCGAGTTCGTGCAATGGGCGTGGACAGAGCCAGGCATACACGTGCTGGCGGCCGAAACCGCCGTGGACAACCTGCCCTCGCAGGCGGTGCTGTGCCGGAACGGTTTCCGCACGGCCGGCCGGCGCGTGGATGCCGAGGACGGTGTGCTGCTGTGCTGGCAGCTGGACCGCTGGCCAAAGGCACCATGACCAAAGGGGCATGACGCCGCCCCCGTTCAGCGCGATAAACAGCAGATCAACACACGGAAAGGTGTACGTCGCATGCTGAAGATCGATTCGCTGTCCAAGACGTACGCCAACGGCGTGCACGCGTTGAACGGGGTCACCCTGGATATTCCCCGCGGCATGTTCGGCCTGCTCGGGCCGAACGGCGCGGGGAAATCCTCGCTGATGCGCACCCTGGCCACCCTGCAGGAGGCTGACAGTGGCAGTGCCACCCTGAGCATTCCGGGTGAATCACCGATCGACGTACTGCGCGACAAGGACGCCGTGCGCCGCCGCCTGGGCTACCTGCCACAGGACTTCGGCGTGTACCCGAAAGTCAGCGCGCTGGACCTGCTGGAGCACTTCGCCGTGCTGAAGGGCCTGACCCAGCGTGGCCAGCGCCGCGAGGTGGTCGATGGCCTGCTGCAGCAGGTGAACCTGTGGGATGCGCGCAAGCGCAAGCTGGGCACCTACTCCGGGGGCATGCGCCAGCGCTTCGGCATCGCCCAGGCGCTGCTGGGCGACCCGCGTCTGGTGATCGTCGACGAGCCCACCGCCGGGCTCGACCCGGAAGAGCGCAACCGCTTCCTCAACCTGCTGGCGGCCATCGGCGAGAACGTGGCGGTGATCCTGTCCACCCACATCGTCGAGGACGTGACCGACCTGTGCCCGACCATGGCGATCATGAACAAGGGTCAGGTGCTGCTGACCGGCCGCCCCACCGATGCGATCGACGCGCTGCAGCAGCAGGTCTGGCGCAAGCAGGTGGATCCATCCGAACTGGCCGACCATGAGGCGCGCTACACGGTGCTGTCCTCGCGCCTGGTGGGGGGCCGTCCGGTGATCCACGTGCACAGCGCCAGCGACCCGGGCGATGGCTTCGCGCCGGTCGCACCCGATCTCGAGGACGTGTATTTCCAGCGCCTGCGCCTGCAGGCGCGTGCCCGTGCAGCCTGAGCGGAGTACACCATGACCCTCGACTTCTTCCGGTTCGAGCTGCGCGAGCAGCTGCGTTCCCCCCTGCTGTGGCTGTTTGCCGGTCTGTTCGCTCTGCTCGCCTTCGGCGCCGCGTCCAGCGATGCGGTCCAGATCGGGGGCGGCAGCGGCAATGTGCACAGCAATGCCCCCACCGTCGTCGCCTCGATGCTGGGCATCTTCACCCTGCTCGGCATGCTGGTGTCCACCCTGTTTGTCAGCAATGCGCTGCTGCGTGACTTCGAACTGGGCACGGCCGAACTGATCTTCGCCAGCCCGATCAAACGCCGTCACTATCTGGCCGGGCGCATCGCTGCAGCGCTGGTGTCGGGCCTGCTGGTATACGTGCTGATCGCCGTTGGCATACTGGTGGCGCAGTTCATGCCCTGGGTCGACGCCGAGCGCCTGGGGCCCACCAACTGGGCCGGCTATGCCTGGACCTTCGCGGTGGTGGTCATTCCCAACCTGCTGTTCACCACGGCACTGCTGTCACTGCTGGCGGTAACCACCCGTTCGATCCTGTGGGTGTACATCGGCGTGGTCGGTTACTTCGTGCTGTACGGGGTCAGCGCCGCCCTGCTGCGCGACATCGACAACACCTGGATCGCGGTGCTGACCGAGCCATTGGGCATGCGTGCGCTGTCGCGCACCATCCGCTACTGGTCCACCGAAGAGCGCAACAGCGGCATTCCGGAACTGGCCGGCTACCTGCTGGCCAACCGGGTGCTGTGGCTGACCGTGGCCGCCGCGCTGTTCGCGGCCACCTTCGCCCTGTTCCGTACCGAGCGCAGCGGCAGTGGCCGCCGCCGCTGGGGCCGCGGCCAGGCGGTGGCATCAGCAGATCCCGTGCCGCTGCGACCGGCAACGACCACGCTGCCGCGTGTGACGCCGGTGTTCAGTACAGGCACCGCGTGGCGGCAGTTCCTGCGCCAGGTGCGGTTCGATACACGCGGCGTGCTGCGCAGCGTGCCCTTCATCGTTCTGCTGGTGTTGGGGCTGGCCAATTTCCTGCCGTCCGCGCTGTTCCGGCAGACGCTGTACGGCACCTCCATCTGGCCGGTCACCTCGCAGATGATCATGGCCCTGCAGGGCGCCTTCAGCTGGCTGCTGATCATCATCGTGCTGTTCTTCGCCGGTGAGCTGGTGTGGAAGGAGCGAGGCGCACGCATCAACGAGGTGAACGATGCGATGCCGGTGCCCAACTGGGTGCCGCTGCTGGCCAAGTTCGTCGCACTGCTGGCGGTGATCGCCTGCTTCCAGGCGGCCGGCGCGCTGGCAGCCATGGTCGTACAGCTGGCCAAGGGCTACACCCATCTCGAACCGCTGCTGTACCTGCGCAGTCTTGCGCTGGATTCGGTGGTGTACGTGCTGATGGGCGGTCTGGCGCTGGTGCTGCAGGTGCTGACCAACAACAAGTTCTTCGGCTACGCGCTGCTGATCGTGGTGATGATCGGCCAGGGCGTGCTGGGCATGCTCGACTACACCCAGAACATCTACAACTTCGGCAGCTGGCCGATCGCCCCCTATTCAGACATGAACGGCTACGGCCACTTCCTGACCGGGCAGTTGGCCTTCCAGGGCTACTGGGCGCTGTTCCTGCTGGCATTGATGTGCCTGGCGTCGGCGTTCTGGGTACGCGGCGTCAGCCAGGGCCTGCGCCAGCGGCTTGCCCTGGCCGGGCGACGCCTGCGTGGCCCGACCGGCGCGATGGCAGCGCTGGCCGCCGTCGCGTTCATCGCGGTAGGCGGCTGGCTGTACTGGAGCACCAACATCCGCAACGATTTCCTTTCGCCGGACCAGCAGCTGGACCTGCAGGCCCGTTACGAACGCGAACTGTCGAAGTACCGCAACCTGCCGCAGCCGCGCATCATCGCCGTGGACAACCGGGTGGACCTGCATCCCGAGACCCAGTCGATGGTGATCGACGCCAACTGGACGATCCGCAACACCCATGTCGCGCCCATCCAGGAGGTGCACGTGGCCACGGCCGACGACAAACAGCTGGTGGCCGTCGACCTGGGTGGACAGACGTTGTCGATGCACGACGCCGACCTCGGCTACCGCATCTATCGCCTGGCTACGCCGTTGCAGCCGAGCGAAGAGCGCCGCATCCATTTCCGCGTGGTGCAGCAGCCCCATGGCATCACCGCAGATCAGGCGCCGAGCAACATCGTCGACAACGGCAGCTTCTTCAACAGCCGCGTACTGCCGTCCTTCGGCTACAACGAAGGCGTTGAGATCAGCGACCGCAACGAGCGGCGCAAGCGTGACCTCGGCGAGCCACGACGCATGCCCAAGCTGGAAGACGAAGCCGCACGCGCGAACACCTACGTCACCAACGACGCCGACTGGCTCGACTTCCGCAGCACCATCTGCACCGCACCAGACCAGGTGGCACTGGCGCCGGGCTACCTGCAGCACGAGACCACGGTGAACGGCCGACGCTGCTTCAGCTATGCGATGGACCGGCCGATGCTGAACTTCTACGCCTACCTGTCGGCACGCTGGGAGGTTCGCCGGGCAAAGTACAAGGGCATCCCGATCGAGGTGTATTTCGATCCCGCCCATGGCTACAACGTGGACCGCATGATCGACGCGGTGCAGAAGTCGCTGGCCTACTACGAAGCCAACTTCACTCCGTACCAGCATCGCCAGGTACGCATCATCGAGTTCCCGGGCTACCAGCGCTTCGCCCAGTCCTTCGCCAACACCATTCCCTATTCGGAGTCGATCGGCTTCATCGCCGACCTGCGCGACCCGGACAAGGTGGACTATGTGTTCTACGTGACCGCCCACGAAGTGGCGCACCAGTGGTGGGCGCACCAGGTGATCGGCGCCAACGTGCAGGGTGCAACCGTGTTGTCCGAGTCGCTGTCGCAGTATTCGGCACTGATGGTGATGGAGCAGGAGTACGGTCGCCAGCACATGCGCCAGTTCCTCAAGCGCGAGCTGGATGGCTACCTGTCCGGGCGCGGAGGTGAGGCCATCGAGGAGCTGCCGCTGGAGCGTGTGGAGAACCAGCAGTACATCCACTACCAGAAGGGTTCGCTGGTGTTCTACCGCCTGCGCGAGGAAATCGGCGAGGAGGCGCTGAACCGTGCCCTGAAGCGTTTCCTGCAGGACAAGGGCTACCAGCAGCCGCCGTACACCACCTCGCGGGAGCTGCTGGCCTACATCCGCGCCGAAACGCCCGCCGACCGCCAGCAGCTGGTAACCGACCTGTTCGAGAAGATGAGCTTTTACGACAACCGGGTGTTGGCCGCCAGCGCGCGCAAGCGTGCCGACGGACGCTACGACGTGACCCTGGACCTGCATGCCAGCAAGCAGTACGCCGATGGCAAGGGCAAGGAGACCGCCGGCACGATGGACGACTGGGTCGAGATTGGTGTGTTCGCCAATGGTCCGTCTGGCAAGGAACGCGACCAGAAGGTCCTGTACCTGCAGCGCCACCACATCACCACGGCCAAGCCGAAGATCACGGTGACGGTGGATGCCAGGCCGGATGAGGCGGGCTTCGATCCGTACAACAAGCTGATCGACCGGGTGAGCGAGGACAACCGGCGCAAGGTGTCGATGTGATGTGAGCGACGGTGCCGGTCTGTGGGCCGGCATCGTTTGCGGAAGCATCCACGCATGGCGTGGATCTACTGGCATGCATCCACGCATGGCGTGGACCTGCCCGGACGATGCGATGGCGGAAGTAGATCCACGCCATGCGTGGATGCCGTACTGCCCGGTCGACGCCCTCGGCTACGCTGCGGGGCTCTGCGAACCGGCCTTCGGCCCCAGCACCGCCAGCAGCACGTAGATCACGATCGACGCCACGGTGCCGAGTGCAGCCAGCAACATGAAGGCAAACTCCGAACGGCCCTGCTGCCGCGCCCACTGCCCCAGATGCCAGGCCGCGCCCAGATTGATCAGCCAGGCGATGACGAACACCGGCCACTGCACGATGCCGACTGCGCGCAGCAAGGGCATGGCGACGAGTGCTGCGACGATGGCGCCGATCAGGAAGACCAGGGCCAGGCGGGAATGGCGTACCGAAGCGGCAGTCATGCGCCCAGCTCCCGTACCATCACCAGTACGCGATAGCCGTGGCTGTCGGCTTCCAGCAGGGGCGTCCAGCCCAACCGCGCGTAAAGGCCGCCATCCAGGGCTTCGGTCTGCAGGTACAGATGCGAGACGCCCATCCGCACCGCCTGCGCCGCAGCCTGTTCGACCAATCCACTGGCCAGCCCACGGCCACGATGACTGTCGGCCACGAACACACTGCCCAGCCAATGCTCGTATTGCGGCAAGGCCTGCATCTCCCGGCGCTTGAGCTGCACCGCGCCGGCCACCTGGCCGCCATCGAATGCGGTGATCAGGTGCGGAAAGCCTTCCGCATCCTGCGGCTGGTTGAGCCGCTGCAGTTCCTGCTCCAGCGACATGCCGGCGTCCCGGCCCCATTGCGCGTTGTACCACTGTGCCAGTTGCAGCCTTTCCGGCGCGTCAGCGGGTAGCACCCTGAATTCCATGGCGAAGCCTCGATCCCTAAGTCGTGCAAGAGGATCACGTACGGCCTTCAATTGGAAGCAGACGAGCGACGGCCTGGCGCTACAGAACGGTCAGCCCTGCGCGAAATCCTTCAGGATCTCGCCGACGCCGCTGGGCGAGATCTCAAAGCCCAGCGTGGTACCCGGATTGATCACCACACCGTAACCGCCCGGCACGCGGCGCAGCACGTCCAGCATCAGCCAGCGGGCCTGATGCTCGGCCTGCTGGTTGTAGATGCCCACCCGCGCCGGATCGGTGAACACGGCCACGTGCAGGGTGCCCTGCTTGTCGAACAGCAGCGGATCGAAGCCGCTGCCATCGGGGGTGACCAGGCTGCCAGTCAGCAGCACCACCTCGGAGGCGACGAAGGCCTCCATGAACGCGCGGATCGGCACTGTTCCGTCCATCGCGGCCTTGAGCAGGGTTTCGATCGGGGTCTGCGGGGCAAGGTCGGTCATGGCGGTACGGCTGGTTTCGGGGGGATGGCTATTGTAGAGTCGAGCATGCTCGACTGCTTGGGCGTCCGCCGGGCATGGCCCGGCGCTACCGGATTCCAGCCAGGCATGGTCCGGCTCTACCGGGGCGAAATGGCCGGGTCCTACCGGGCATGAGCCTGCAGCGGGCCCTGGTCGGACCGCCGCCAGTACCGGTGAACCAGTGCACCCAGCAGCATTCCCACGGCCCACGCCATCAGCACGCTGCCGCCGCCCTCCAGCGCATCCAGCACGACCAGTCCCGCAACCAGCGCCAGCATGGCCGCCACCAGCATGGCCGCTACTCCAGTGCCGCGCGCCCTGGCGAGGCGCAGGCCCGCCAGCATCAGCGGGAACGCCACCAGGCTGGCGCCGAGGCCGAACACCACCAGCGCGTCCCACAGGTATAGATTGAAGCTGCGCGGCATCGCGATGGCGGCGGTACGCGCCAGCCACGGGAAGGACACGGCGGCGATCAGGCCACCGGTGGCCGCGCCACCACAGAGCGGAATCAGTAAACGTCGCATCGTTCAGCCCATCCCTGTCGTAGTGCCGGCCGCTGGCCGGCAGCCGCATGTGCCAATGATGTGGAGCTGCCGGCCAGCGGCCGGCACTACCGCTTCAACCGCTGGTCGCGTGCCTGCTGGTCGGCCACGGCCTTGTCCAGTTCGGCCTGCAGCGCCGGCTGCTTCACGTCCGCATCCAGTACGAACACCTTCACCCCGTGCGCTGGCACGTCAGCCTTCAGCGCCCCCGTCACTTTCACCTCGCCGCCATCCAGCGCGTCCCGCCAGGTGCCGGCCTGCAGGTAGCGATCCACCTTGATGGTCTTCGCTGCATCGCCCTTGTTCAACAACACCAGCGCAGTCTGCGCCACGTCGGCGTGCTGCAGCACGCGGAAGAACACCGCTTCATCGCCCTGCAGACGTTCGTTCACCTGCAGGCCGCGCTGCAGTGCCGGGGTCGCTCCACGCAGCTTGGCGATGCGCTGCAGCGGGGCGAAGATCGGGCTCTGCGGGGCGGCATCCACCCGCGGCTGGCCGAAGTAGGCGCGGTTGCCGGCGTGTTCCGCACGGCCGCGCATGAAGCCGATTTCCGAACCGTAATAGACCACCGGAATGCCACGCGCGGTGAACAGCCAGTTGTGCGCGTCGATGAAGCCGTTGTCGCTGGCCTGCAGGCGCGGCATGTCATGGTTGTCGTAGAAGCTCATCAGCTCGTACGGGTTGGCGTACGGGCCACCGGTCAGGTGCAGCGGCTCGGACAGGGTTTCAAACCCCTTGCCGGCAGTGCCGAAGGTCTGTTCCAGCGCGCCGCGCAGCGGGAAGTCGAGCACGCTGACATTGGCGTTGGCCGGCCAGGTGTGTTCGGCGATGCTGGCGGCGTTGTAGTCGAACGCTTCGCCGAACATGAACATGCCCGGATGCTGCGCGCGGATGCGGTTGACGAACTCGTGCCACCACGGATGCGGCAGCCAGCCGATGGTGTCGATGCGCAGCGCATCCACACCCTGCGCGGTCCACTGCAGGTACGCCCCCACCAGGTAGTCCATCACTGCCGGGTTGTCCTGGTTGAAGTCGCCCAGCTCGGCCAGGTTGCCATCGAAGATCGAGCCGTCCTTGCTGTCGACCGGGCCGATGTTGTTGTAGAACGCGTGCAGCGGATTGTGCTTCGGGTCCAGCTTCTGTGGCGGCAGGTTCTGGTGGTCGGCAATCAACCTGCCGTCCTTGTCGAAGATCTGGCCGAACTGCGGCTGCCGCTTGGGCATGGTCCAGGCCGGCGAACCATGGTTGCCGACGATGTCCAGCACCACCTTCAGGCCGGCGCCGTGCAGGCCCTTGGTCAACCCGGCAAAATCCAGGTCCCTGCTCGGCAGGTGCTCGTCCAGCGCGTAGAAGTTGACGCCCCAGTAGCCGTGGTAGCCGGTCTTGCCACGGTCGGTCAGGGTGCTGGTACAGCTGATCGGCTTGCTGCCGGTGAAGGCTTCATCCGGGTTGTCGACGATGGGGGTGATCCACACCGCGCCGAAGCCGAGGTTGCGGATGTAGTCGGCATTGTCGAGCACACCACGGAAATCGCCACCGAGATAGCCGATGTTGCCGTCCACCTTGTCCGGGCATGGCACCGGAATATCGAAGGTACGGTGCTTGCCGCCCTGGTCGCGATGGTCGTTGGACGGATCGCCGTTGACGAAGCGGTCGGTGACCACGAAGTACACCGCGTCACTGGCGAACGGCTCGGTGGTACCAACATAGGCCGGACGTGGCGCAGCCGAAGCATGGCCAGCGAACAGCACAAGGGATACAGCAGCAGACAGGGCACCACGCATCACACCACCTCCGGACGGGACGGAACCCGCAACACGCACAGACCGGCAATCAACAGACTGCAGCCACCCAGCACCAGGACATGCATCGGCTGGCCCCCCAGCCATGCACGCAGGGCGAAACCGAGCGCGCTGGCCGCGACCAGCTGCGGGATCACGATGAAGAAATTGAAGATGCCCATGTACACGCCCATCTTCGCTGCCGGGACGCTGTCCGACAGCAGCGCATAGGGCAACGACAGGATCGAGGCCCAGGCAAAGCCGACGCCGACCATCGACAGCAGCAGCCACTGCGGATCGTCGATGAACATCATCGAGATCAACCCTGCCCCACCCAGCCACAGGTTGACCAGGTGGCTCCAGCGCAGGCCGATCGCCCGCACCATCGGCGGGATCAGCAGCGCGGCCAGTGCGGCGAAGCCGTTGTAGGCACCGAACAGCACGCCCACCCAGTTGGCACCTTCGTTGTAGGCCGCCGATTCGACATCGGTGGAACCGAAATGCATGCCGGCCACCGCACGCGTGGTGAAGATCCACATCGCGAACAGGGCGAACCAGGAAAAGAACTGCACCCACGCCAGCCGGCGCATGGTGATCGGCATCGCGCGCAGGTCGCCGACGATGGCGGCCAGCATGTGCGTACCCGGTAGTACCCGCGCCGCCGCCAGCAGTGCGCCGTAACCCGCGCACAGGCCTGCCAGCACGTACAGCATCTTGTCGCCCTGGCGCCACGCGATCAGTGCCGCCAGCAACGCGCCGAGACCGAGCCACAGCGCAACCTGGGTCCACGGTGCGGGCCCGGTGACCGCGGCCCCGGCGTGATGCGCCGGTGGTTCGGCATCATCGAAGCTGGCCAGCTCGTCGGGCGAATACTCACGGGTGCTGACCACCGTCCAGGTGATCGCCGCCAGCAGCACCACCGCGCCGAAGTAGAACGCATAGCGCACGGTATCGGGCACCTCGCCCGCCGCTGCCGTGTTGGCAACACCGAAGTGGGCCAGGATGAAAGGCAGGAAGCTGGCAACGATCGCGCCGACGCCGATGAAGAAGCTCTGCATCGCATAGCCCGCCGGGCGCTGCCGTGGTGCCAGCTGGTCGCCAACAAAGGCGCGGAACGGCTCCATCGACACATTGATCGAGGCGTCCAGCACCCACAGCGTGCCGGCCGCGATCCACAGCGTCGGCGAGTTCGGCATCACCAGCAGGGCCAGCGTGGTCAGCACCGCGCCGATCATGAAGAACGGGCGGCGCCGTCCCCAGCGTGTCCACGTGCGGTCGGACAGGTAGCCGATCACCGGCTGCACCAGCAGGCCGGTCAGCGGTGCGGCGATCCACAGTCCGGGCACCGCGTCCATGTCTGCACCCAGCGTTTCGAAGATGCGGCTGGCGTTGGCGTTCTGCAGGGCAAAGCCGAACTGGATGCCAAGGAAGCCAAAGCACATGTTCCAGATCTGCCAGAACGACAACTGCGGTTTTGCAGGACGGCTCATCGTGCGTCCTCTGCTGCCGCCACCGGCGCAATCTTCAGCGCCTGCACCTGGGCCTGGTTCAGCACGCCATCACGACCGCCCTTGCCGCCGGTGTAGTGCGCGAAGTGCTGCAGCGCGCTCATGTTGAAGCCCTCTTCCAGCGTCACCGTGCAGCGGCCTTTGGGTACCGCGAAGGTTGCCGCGGTCGAGTCCTGCGCCGCCACGCTGTGCGGCAGCGTTACCGTGTGCCGCTGCGGAGGCTGGCCCTTGCACTGCACGGCCAGCTGCTTCACCGCCGCGGTCACACCGGTGTTGATCGGGCCGTTCGGGTTGCTGTACTGCAGGCGCAGGCGCACATGGCCCACCTTGGCGGCGTTGAACTGCCACTGCCGGCCGCCACGCAGCACCTGTTGCGGGCCGACGCAGGCCATCGGGCTGTGCAGTGATTCCAGTGCACCTTCGCGGCGGGTCAGGCTCAGGCAGTGCTGCAGCCCGTCATCGCCGATGCGCACCTGGCCCTTGCTGGCAGTGGCCGCGACACCGTCCTGCCACAGCACCTGGCCGGCGGCGACCGCGACGATCCAGCCCTTGCCACTGCGCTTTGCCTGCGGCGCCAGCGGCGTGGCCGGTGCACGTGCATTGGCATCGGCGAGCGGCACATCACGGCTCGCCGCTGCCGGCGCGGCGACCAGCTGCACGGTCGTCGTGGCACCACGCGTGCGCGTCTTTCCCGCGACCAGCAAGCCAGCACCCACCTGCTTCGGGCGCTCCAGCACATAGCGCTTGCCACCCGACTCCAGACTGATCCGCTTCTGCTTTCCGAACAGCTCCGGCACCAGCTCGGCAGGCAGCTTGGGCTCCACGCGACCGTCGTCCTGCACGCCGAACACGCCCTCGGTCACCATCGACAGATAGCCGGCCACCGACCACAACTGGCGCTCGGAGTTGACCACCGGACCACTCAAAGCACCTTCGTCCACGTGTACGGCCTGGGTGACCAGCTCGTAGTTCTCCATGTTGGAGCCGGCCAACGCCGCCCCCTGCATCAACGAGCGGATCTCGGCGGCGATGCGCGGTGCATCGTCCACCTTGCGCGCCGCGCGCAGCGAGTAGGCGCTGACGAACGGCCAGATCGCGCGGTTGTGGTAGATCGGTTGCTGCGCTTCCTGCGGCCACACCACCGGGCTGCCGGCAGCACCCATCGGATAGCCCGCCAGCGCACGGCGCGCGCGCTCAGCAGGCAGCACGTCGGCAAGGATGCCCAGCGACAGGCCGAGCAGATCGATCTTGGCATACGGCACCGGGTGCGCCGCTTCGCCGATGTAACTCATGTACTGGCCCATGTCTTCGCGCCAGAAGCGTGCGTCGATCTGCACCGCCAGTGCGTCGGCCCAGGCCTTGTACTGCTCGCTGCGTTCATCGCCCAGCTGCGCGGCCATCTGCTGCGCCAAGCGCAGCGCCTGGTAGTGCAGCACGTTGGTGGACAGCGCATAGGAATCGCCGATGAAGCGCACGTCCTCGCGTGTCCAGTCCGGATAGGTCTGCTCGCGCCAGTCGAGGAAAGAGGTCTCGCCGCGATACAGGCCCATCCGCGCGTCGAACACCATCGCTCGATCCTGCGCCAGCGTGCCCTGCAGCGCCTGCCATACCTGCTCGGCAAACGCAGGGTCATCGAGCAGGTGGCGTGCGGCCAGGAACCACACCGCGCGGTCGCTGCTGATCGGCCAGCTGCCGCCGGAGCCGGTGTCCTGGGCCACGAACAGGCCGGGCGTATGCCCGTCGCGCGCCACCGACAACTTGAACTGCAGTGACTGCCGGGTGCGCTTCGGGTCCAGCTTGGCCAGCGCCAGGTCGGCAGCGAAGCTGACGTCGCGCGTCCACACGTAAGGCCAGCGCGCACCGGTCTGGAAGCACTCGCACGGTACCGGACGGCCTTCATCGAAGGCCGGATCGCGGATGGCGTCCACCCGGTCCTGGTCCATTTCCTGCTGGGCCAATGCGAACAGCGCGTCGAACATCACGCTGCCGGTCTGGCTGCGCATGGGCGCGGCGGCGATGCGCACCTCGCCCTTGGGCGCATGCAGGATGAAGCTGCCCTTGGCAGCGGCTTCGGCGCGCGCCTGGCGGCCGTCGAATGTCAGGTCGGCCGCGTGCGCGGTCGTCCCCAGCGCTGCCCCCAGGGCAGCGGTCAGGCAAATGATCTTCAGCATCGAAGCGGCAGACCGGCTTGCGCCCGTCGACCTCCCTCCCTCTCTGCACCGTTGTGGGTCCGCACTGCCGTTGCCGGCGTGCGGGCGCGGCACCTCCCTCAAGGTGCCTTGGCCCCATGGTAGACGCGGGGCTGTCGGCTGCGTCCAGCTGCATACGTATTCATGGCGCGCAGTACCGGCGCGCCTACCGCGCTGGCTTATGGTCCGGGTCTGTCAACGGCGCCTTGGGAGGGGAAATGCCGACGTCATCCACAACGGTACGCGCGGCGTTCGCGCACGCCTTCGGCCTGGCCCTGCTGGGATTGGCCACGCTGGCACACGCGGCTGCACCGCAGATCGCCAGCGTCGAATCGCCGGACAAGATACTCAAGGTCAGCCTGGTGCTGGACAGCGGCACCGCGCGCTACCGCGTCGAGCGCCTTGGCCAGACCGTGGTGGCCGATTCGAAGCTGGGTTTTGAACTGCGGGATGGTCGCCTCGACCGCGACTTCAGCCTGCTGGCGCAGGAACGCCGCAGTGTCGACGACCGCTGGGAACAGCCGTGGGGCGAGCGCCGCCTCACCCGCAACCACTTCAACGAACTGACCGTGCACCTGGCCGAAACCACCGGCAGCAAGCGCCGGCTGGACCTGGTGTTCCGCGTCTACGACGATGGCCTGGGTTTCCGCTACGTGTTCCCCGAGCAACCGAACCTGCGCGAAGCGATCATCGATGACGAACTGACCGAGTTCGCCATCGCACCGGAGTCCACCGCATGGTGGATACCCGCGGGCGAGCCGATCCACTACGAATACCTGTACCAGCGCACGCCGTTGCGCGAAGTGCCGCTGGTGCACACGCCGATGACCCTGCGCAGCCACGACGGCCTGCACGTGGCCATCCATGAAGCGTCCTTGGTCGACTACGCCGGCATGTGGCTGCGCCGCACCGAGGGCCAGCGCCTGCGCGCGCAGCTTTCGCCTTCTGCCGAAGGCTGGAAGGTGCGCCGCGCCCTGCCCTTCGCCACGCCATGGCGCACCCTGCAGATTACCGACCGCGCCGGTGGGCTGGTCGAGTCCGACCTGATCCTCAACCTCAACGAGCCCAATGTCCTGGGCGATGTGAGCTGGGCGAAGCCGGCCAAGTACCTCGGCGTGTGGTGGTCGATGCACCTGGATGAAGAGAGCTGGGCGACCGGACCGAAGCATGCCGCGACCACCGCGAAAACGCGGAAAGTGATCGACTTCGCCGCCGCGCACGGCTTCCGAGGCGTGCTGGTGGAAGGCTGGAATCCGGGCTGGGACGGCAACTGGGTCGGCAACGGTTACGAATTCGACTTCACCCGCGCCACGCCGGATTTCGACATCGAAACCCTTTCGGCGTACGGGATGAAGAAGGGCGTGCACCTGATCGGCCACCATGAAACCGGCTGCGCGATCGAACATTACGAAGACCAGCTGGATGCTGCGCTGGACCTGTATGCGCGGCTGGGCGTGGACCAGTTCAAGACCGGCTACGTCTGCGACGACGGCCAGGTCGATCGCCGCAATCCGGCCGGCGGCCCGCTGTGGCGCGAGTGGCACGACGGGCAGTTCATGGCCCGTCATCACCTCAAGGTCGTGCAGGAGGCCGCGCGCCGGCACCTGTCAGTGAATCCGCACGAGCCGATCAAGGACACCGGCCTGCGCCGCACCTACCCGAACTGGATCTCGCGCGAAGGCGCGCGCGGCATGGAGTACAACGCCTGGGGCCAGCCGCCGAACCCGCCCGAGCATGAGGTCAACCTCGTGTTCACCCGCATGCTGGCCGGGCCGATGGATTACACGCCCGGCATCCTCAGCCTGAAGGGCCGCCACGGCCAGGCCATTCCCAGCACGCTGGCCCGCCAGCTGGCCCTGTACGTGGTGCTGTACAGCCCGATCCAGATGGCCCCGGACCTGCCCGAACACTACCTGCAGCACCGCGAAGCGTTCCGCTTCATCGAGGACGTCGCGGTGGACTGGGAGCAGAGCCGCGTGCTCGATGGCGAGGTCGGCGACTACGTGACGATCGTGCGCCGCGACCGCAACAGCCGCGACTGGTTCCTCGGCAGCATCACCGATGAGAACGGCCGCGTGCTGCCGGTGTCGCTGGGCTTCCTGGAGCCGGGCGTGCGTTACCGCGCCGAGATCTACCGCGATGGCGACGGCGCGGATTTCCGCAGCAATCCCTTCGCCTTCAAGCGCGAAACCCGCGAGGTCAGCAGCACCGATTCACTCACCCTGGTGCTGGCGCCGGGCGGCGGGCAAGCCATTCGATTCACGCCGTTGGATTGATGAACGCCCCCGCGTGACGTTCGCCGGGCATGGCCCGGCGCTACCGTGGCGGGGATCTGAAAGCGATTACAACCCTGCAAACGCCATTGAATACGTATGCAGGGTGATTCCCACGAAGAACGCGCTGCCTACCATAGCGGCGACGACAGCGGCCACCGCGTCGCACGTCCTCGACAGCATCGGGACGACCACGAATCGCACTACAACATTGCCTGGGAGGGGAAAATGTTGAACCACAAGCGCAGTGCGCTGAGCATCGCGTTGGCCGTCGTACTGACGCCGTCGCTGGCAGCAGCACAGTCCACGCAGACCACCACCCCGCCGACCGGCACCGCCGCCACCAACCTGGATACCGTGCAGGTCACCGGCATCCGTCGCGGCATCGAAAGCGCCATCGCGACCAAGCAGGACGCCACCTCGGTAGTTGAAGCGATCTCCGCCGAAGACATCGGCAAGCTGCCCGACGTCAGCATCGCCGAATCGATCTCGCGCCTGCCCGGCCTTGCCGCGCAGCGTGTGGCCGGTCGTGCGCAGGTGATCAGCGTGCGCGGCCTGTCGCCGGATTTCGCCACCACCCTGCTCAACGGCCGTGAAGTGGTCAGCACCGGCGACAACCGCGGCGTCGAGTTCGACCAGTACCCGTCCGAGCTGGTCAACGGCGTGACCGTGTACAAGACCCCGGATGCGGCGCTGGTCGGCCAAGGCCTGTCGGGCACCATCGACATGCAGACCGCACGTCCGCTCAGCTTCCCCGACCGTGTCATCGCGATCAGCGGCCGCTACCAGAAGAGTTCGCTTGGCCGCGCCGCCGACACCGATCCGTACGGCAACCGCTTCAGCGCCAGCTACATCGACCAGTTCCTGGACAAGACCCTCGGCATCGCCATCGGCTACGCGCACAGCGACATGCCGATCCAGGAAAACCAGGTCGGTCTGTACGAGCCATGGACCACCGAACACACCACCAACGGCAACCGCCCGGGTGTTGCCGCTGGCACCTACTTCACCGACGGCATCAAGGCGCTGCGCCGCACCGGCAACAACAAGCGTGACGGCGTGATGGCCACGATCCAGTTCCGGCCGAACAACAGCTGGACCAGCACCTTCGACGCGTTCCATACCGAGGCGGAGCAGATCGACACCGCCAACCAGTTCGAGCTCAACCTCAGCAACTACAACGGCAACTACACCCCGGGCCTGCTGGTCAGCAATCCGCAGGTCAATGCCAATGGCACCTTCACCGGTGGCACCGCCAGTGGCGTGTACCCGCTGGTGCGCGGCATGTACAACAAGCGCAAGGACAAGATCGATGCGTTCGGCTGGAACAACGAGTTCACCTTCGGCAGCGTCAAGCTGGTCGCCGACCTGAACTATTCCAAGGCCACCCGCGACGAACTGAACCTGGAAAACAACCTGCAGCTGACCCCGATGCCGCAGCTGGATACGGTCGGCGTGCAGTTCCGCCAGGATGGCTTCTCGCAGATCAGCCCGGGCCTGAACTACTCCAACCCGGACGCGCTGTTCCTGACCAATACCATCTATGGTTCTGGTTACGGCAAGGTGCCGAAGGTGGAAGACCGCCTGAAGGGCGGCAAGCTGGCCGCGACCATCGCCCTGCCCGAAGCAATTGCGTCCTGGGCACCGGACCTCGATATCGGCGTGAACTATGCCGATCGCCGCAAGGTGAAGACCCAGTCTGAAGGCAACATCCTGCTGGGCGCGCAGGGCGATGCCAACATCGCATCGGACCTGCAGTACCGCCCGGTCAACCTCGGCTTCGCCGGTCTCGGCAGCATCCCGGCCTGGAACGTGCCGGGCGCGGTCGGTCGTTACATGACCTTCAATCCGGTCGACAACCTCGACTACCTGATTCCCAAGTCGTGGACGGTGCAGGAAAAGATCACCACCGCCTGGGCGCGCCTGAACATCAACACCGACATCGGCGTGGTCGGCGTGCGCGGCAACATCGGCGTGCAGATGCAGCACACCGACCAGAGCTCGGACTCGCGTTACTGGGACAGCTCGCAGGCGGCCGGCAACAACATCCAGCCCTACTCCGATGGCCGCAAGTACAACGACTGGCTACCGAGTTTGAACCTGGCCTTCATGTTCCCGCACGAGCAGACCCTGCGTTTTGCCGCAGCCAAGCAGGTCGCGCGCCCGCGCGTAGACCAGATGCGCGCGGGCCTGGAGTTCGGCGTGGATACCGGTACCGGTCGCCCCGGCGGCAGTGGCGGCAACCCGCTGCTGGATCCGTGGCGCGCCACCGCGCTCGACCTGTCCTACGAGAAGTACTTCGGCGAAAAGGCCTACGTGGCCGCCGCGATCTTCTACAAGGACCTGAAGAGCTACGTCTACACCCAGTCGGTGGACAACTACGACTTCACCGGCCTGCTGGGCGACTATGTGCCGCCGCCGGGCATGGTGGTGCCGGTGCTGCCCACCGGCACGTTCTCGACTCCGGTGAATGGCAAGGGCGGCACCCTGAAGGGCCTGGAGCTGACCGCGTCGTTCCCGCTGGAAATGCTGACCGACAGCCTGCGTGGCTTCGGCGTGCAGGCCAGCGCGACCTTCAACAAGAGCGACATCCAGATCCTGGATCCGGAAAGCGCGTCCAGCGTGGGCACCGACCCGATCAGCCTGCCCGGCCTGTCCAAGCGCGTGTACAACTTCACTGCCTACTACGAGCGTAGTGGCTTTGAAGCACGCGTGAGCCAGCGCCGCCGTTCGGACTTCATCGGCGAGATCGGCAACTTCAACGGCAACCGCACCCTGCGCTATGTCGTGGGCGAGAACGTGACCGATGCGCAGATCAGCTACACCTTCAGCGACAGCAGCAGCCTGCGTGGGCTGACCCTGCTGCTGCAGGGAAGCAACCTGACCAACGAGCCGTACCGCACCTACGCCGGCACCAGGGATCGCCCACTGGAATACATCGAGTGGGGCCGCACCTACATGCTGGGCGTGAACTACAAGTTCTGACCTGCACGGTAGTGCCGGCCGCTGGCCGGCAATCCACCGGAAACCCGCTGCGCAGGCAGCGGGTTTTCTTTTGCGCGCGTGCCGGCAGGTGATCGGCAAAGCCCATCCACGCATGGCGTGGATCTACTGACATCGGCGTACCGTTGCCACGTGCGGATGCCGATCACCGCCACGTCGCCCCCGGTAGATCCACGCCATGCGTGGATGCCGATCACCGAAGCATCGCCTCTCCAGTAGATCCACGCCATGCGTGGATGCCCTGCACCGCAACCGCGCCCACAAAAAAGGGACGGGGCGCTTCGGCCCCGTCCCCGCAAGTACCGCCACCGGAGAAATCGGTCAGCTGCGTCGTGCGCAATACACCGCACGCGGCGGCAGCTGGAGTTCGTTGCCCTGCACCGTACCCGCATCCGGGCCCGGTACGGCCACCTGCTGCCAGGTACCCGCCGGCAGCGGATGGGTCACCGCCTCGGCCGACAGGTTGAAGGCCAGCAGGAGAGTTTCATCTGCAAGCATACGCTCGAACAGCAGCACTGGCTCGGCACTGTCCAGGAACCGGATGTCACCGTGCAGCAGAGCCGGCTGGGTGCGGCGCCAGGCCAGGAAGCCACGGAAGGCCGACAGCACCGACTGCGGATCCTGCGCCTGCACCGCCACGGCCGCCGCCTGGTGCTCGGCCGGGATCGGCAGCCACGGCTTGCCGGTGGTGAAACCGGCCAGCGGCGCGTCGATCCACGGCAGCGGCGTGCGGCAGCCGTCGCGGCCCTTGAAGTTCGGCCAGAAGGTGATGCCATACGGGTCCTGCAGCGCCTCGAACGGCACCTCGGCCTCGGCCAGGCCCAGCTCCTCGCCCTGGTACAGGCAGACCGAGCCGCGCAGTGAGCACAGCAGCGCCACCAGCATCCGCGCCAGGCGCGGGTCGGCCGGATGCCCACCCCAGCGGCTGACCGCGCGCTCCACATCGTGGTTGGACACGGCCCAGCACGGCCAGCCCTGGGTCATCGCCGCTTCCAGTCGCGACACCGTGTCGCGGATGTAGGCCGCGCTGTAGTCGTTGACCAGCAGCTCGAAGCTGTAGCCCATGTGCAGGCGGCCATCCTGGGTGTATTCGGCTGTAGTCGCCAGCGAGTCCTCCGAGGAGATCTCGCCCAGGCTCACCGCCCCCGGGTACTCGTCCAGCAGGGCGCGCAGCTGCTCCAGGAACGGCAGGTTCTCCGGCTGGGTGTTGTTGTAATAGTGGTACTGGTAGGCGTACGGGTTGTCCGCGCTGAAGCCGCGGCCCACACGCTTGTCGGCCGGTTTGGGCGGATTGTCGCGCAGCTGCGCGTCATGGAAGCAGAAGTTGATCGCATCCAGGCGGAAGCCATCCACGCCCCGGTCCAGCCAGAAGCGCACGTTGTCCAGGGTCGCCTGCTGCACCTCCGGGTGGTGGAAATTCAGGTCCGGCTGGTCCACCAGGAAGTTGTGCAGGTAGTACTGCTCGCGGCGCGGTTCCCACTGCCAGGCGCCGCCGCCGAACAGCGACAGCCAGTTGTTGGGCGGGGTGCCGTCCTCGCGCGGATCCACCCACACATACCAGTCCGCCTTCGGATTGCTGCGGTCCTGCCGGCTCTCGCGGAACCAGGCATGGTCGATCGAGGTATGGCTGAGCACCTGGTCGATCATCACCTTCAGGCCAAGACCATGCGCCTTGGCCAGCAGCCGGTCGAAGTCGTCCAGGCTGCCGAACAGGGGATCGACATCGCGGTAGTCGGCGATGTCATAGCCGAAGTCGGCCATCGGCGATCGGAAGAACGGCGAGATCCAGATCGCATCCACGCCCAGCGCGGCGATATGGTCCAGGCGCTGGATGATGCCCGGCAGGTCGCCTACCCCGTCGCCGTTGGCGTCGAGGAAACTGCGCGGGTAGATCTGGTAGATGACGGCTCCGCGCCACCATGGATAGTGCGACATCGACAGCCCCCCTCCGGGCATGCGGGACCCGCTGCAAGCGGGCTGAAAACCAACTCCCGCAAGCTTAGCGGGGGCCCGCGACGATGGCGCTGCCTGCATACGTATTCACGCCAGACGCCGTGGTCGGCGGTCCGCAGCGGCGGCCTGGGAACCGGTTTCCTCCCGAATTCACAGGCAACGCCTATAATCAGGGATGAGCCTGAAAGCCTGATCGCATGACCATCACTGAAGACACCCGTCCCGCCCTGGGCCTGTCCCAGATCCAGTCGCTTGCCGCAGCCGACATGGCTGCCGTCGATGCCCTGATCCGCCGCCGGCTGTCCTCGGATGTGGTGCTGATCAACCAGATCGCCGACCACATCATTTCCGCGGGCGGCAAACGCCTGCGGCCGATGCTGGTGATGCTGGCCGGCCATGCGGTCGGCGGCGCCGGCCCCGAGCACCACCAGCTGGCCGCGATCATCGAGTTCATCCACACCTCCACCCTGCTGCACGACGACGTGGTGGACGAATCCAGCCTGCGCCGCGGCCGCAGCACCGCCAATGCGCTGTGGGGCAACGCGCCGAGCGTGCTGGTGGGCGACTTCCTGTACTCGCGCAGCTTCCAGCTGATGGTCGAGCTGGACCGTATGTCGGTGATGCAGATCCTGGCCGACACCACCAACCGCATCGCCGAAGGCGAAGTGCTGCAGCTGCTGCACGTGCACAACCCGGACACCGACGAAGCGGCATACCTGCGCGTGATCGAGCGCAAGACCGCGGTGCTGTTCGCCGCCGGCACCCGCCTGGGTGCACTGGCCAGCGGCGTCGATGAAGCCACCCAGCAGGCCCTGTACGACTACGGCATGCACCTGGGCTACGCCTTCCAGATCGCCGATGACGTGCTGGATTACTCGGCCAACGCCGACGAGCTGGGCAAGAACCTGGGTGACGACCTGGCCGAGGGCAAGGCCACGCTGCCGCTGATCCACGCCATGGCCCATTCGGATGAGGCCACCCGCCAGCGCCTGCGCACGATCGTGCAGAACGGCGACGCCTCGGCGATGCCGGACGTGCTGGCCGCGATCCACGCCACCGGCGGCCTGGACTACAGCCGCCGCCGTGCCGAGGAATATGCGGAAAACGCCGAGCGCGCGCTCGACGGCCTGGCCGACAACGATGCCGTCGCCGCCCTGCGCGGCCTGGCCCGCTACGCGGTACAGCGTTCGCATTGATTGCTTCGCCGGGCATGGCCCGGCGCTACCGCACGCGATCTGGTAGCGCCGGGCCATGCCCGGCGGAAACGGCGCCTCAACGCTTTTCGAAGCGTTCCTCGAAGAACTCATCCAGCGCCTTCCATGCCCGCTTCGCCGCACGCTCGTTGTACTGGCAGCCCGGCGGGCTGTTGGCATCGCGCTCGGCAAAGCAGTGCACCGCACCACTGTAGTTGGTGAACTCCCAGTCCACCTTGGCCGCATCCATTTCCTTCTGGAAGCTGCCGATATCCTCGGCGGTCACGCTCCTGTCGTCGGCACCGTTCAACACCAGCACCGACGGATGGCTGCCGCCGGCCTGCGCCGGCAAGGGCGAGCCGAGCCCGCCATGCAGGCTGACCACGCCCGCCAGCGGCGCGCCCGCACGGGCCAGTTCCAGCACCGTGGTGCCACCGAAGCAGAAGCCCACCGCGCCGATCCGGCTGGCGTCCAGCGGTGCCTTGCCCGCCTGCGCCTTCAGCACGTTGACCGCCTCCAGTGCCCGCGCCCGCAGCAGTGGCCGATCATTGCGCAGCTTGGTCGCCACCGGACCGGCCTCAGCATCGGTCTTCGGTCGCACGCCCTTGCCGTACACATCGGCCACCAGCACCACGTAGTCATCGCCAGCCAGCTGCTTGGCCTTCTCGATGGCCGATTCGTTCACGCCCTTCCAGTTCGGCACCATCACCAGGCCCGGGCGCTTGTCGTTATCGCCATCGTCATAGACCAGCACGCCACTGAAGGTCGTGCCCTGGTGCTTCCACTCCACCGGCTGCGTCTTCATCGCCGCAAACGCTGGCATCGCCGCCAGTCCCAGTACCATCGCCACACCGCAACGCCAACGGTTCATGCGCCTGCTCCAGAAAAAGGGGACGGAGGGGATTAAGCCGTAATCGCCCCTCCCGCGTCGCATTCTGCATTGGCTGCGTGACGCAGGTGTGGTTGGATACGCGCTGACCCCCTCCGTCCCCTCTCTGCATGAACCTTGTCGAACGCTTTCTGTCTGGACTGATCCCGCGCCTGCCCGCCGACGACGCTGCGCAATGGGCGCATGTCCAAGGCGCCAGCGCCGAAGACCTGCAGGGCCTGCGCGCGCAGTGGCCAAAGGTGCCGGACAGCCTGCTGGCATTGCTGTCGCGGGTGGATGGCACGCACTTCCGCGAATATCCTGGTGGTGAGGTCTGCGTGTTGATGCTTGGTTCGGATGTCGGGGACGGCCGCTATCCGTACTACCTGAGCTCGGTCGCGGATATCTTCGAAGACCAGGACCAGTGGGACGACAGCATCCGCTCCATCTACGAAGAATGGCTGGAAGAGGAACCGGAGATCCTTGGCGACGGCATCGACGCCGATCTTCCGATGGACCGCCGCCTGTGCTTCTCGCAATGTGCGAACAACGGCGGCACCTCGAAGCTGTACCTGGATTTCGATCCCGCGCCGGGCGGCAGCGTCGGCCAGGTGGTGCGCTACCTGCATGATCCGGACAGCTACGTAGTCATCGCGCCGAACTTCGATGCCTACCTGCAGCAGTTGATCGATGGTGGATACGCGTTCATCGACGAGGATCAATAAAGGCAGCCGAGCGTGGGCTCGGCTCTACAGTAAACATGCGGCATGCGTTGATGGACGCCGCAGCCTCCGACCCCCGGCAGTAGATCCACGCCATGCGTGGATGGCGGTTTCACCCGCGCTCGATCCAATGCAACGTGCCCGGCGCGAACGCCAGCAGATCCGCTGCATCCAGCTGATCCCGCGACCAATGACGTTCCGGTGGCTTCGGCTGCCGGGCACCCACAGCACCATCGTAGTCACGAACCAGCAGGCCGATGCGCGCGGCACCGGCCCCCAGCAGGGCATCGATGCGTTGCAGCCATTGGCCGGCATCGCCCAGGCCTTCATTCCGGCGCAGCTGTCGATCCTGCTCATGCCGCGCCAACTGCTCGGCCAGGGCACGGGCGATCTTGGCCTCGCTCCAGCCCTTCTTCCGCCAACGCTCTGTGTCGTGCTGGCCTATTGCCGCCTCAACTCCCTTCGCCGATGCCAAGGCGGTACCGCAATCACAGCTCCCGGTCGTCAGCCACGGCCGCCAACCGTCCCCGACCACGGACTGCAAGCTTTCCGACGCCTGCGCCGACAGCGTGCGACCGGACTGCTTGAGGATCGCCGCAGCTCTCTCATATGGAAAGTCGGTAGGCAGGAACAGCGTGATGAAAGTGCACATGGGTGCGACTCCGCTTCGATCGATGCAGCAAGTTCGACTCTACGACATCCTGCTGCGCACCTTCCCCAAAAGGGTATGAAAAGCAGCCGAGCATGGCTCGGCTCTACAGTAGATCCACGCCATGCGTGGATGCGGCACCTCGGGTTGCCGGCCAGCGGCCGGCACTACCCTCAGCCGATCCCGATCCCCGGAATCGCACTGATGGTGTCCGGGTCGAACCCGGCCAGTTCGGCGAAATGCCGCCCGCGTGCAACGTAATCGCGGTAGGCGCCATAGCTCGGCGCACCCGGTGACAGCAGCACCACCCCACCCAGCTCACCCAGTGCGCGACGGGCCAGCGCCATCGCGTCGGGCAGATCGACAGCAGCATGCAGGCCGAAACGGCCGGCGTCGGCCAACGGCTGCAGCATCGCGTGGATGCGCGGGCCGTTGCTGCCCATGGTCACGATCTCCACCGGCGGCACGTCATGCGCCATGTGCTGCATGAAGTCAGTCCAGTCCAGCCCACGATCATGCCCGCCCACCAGCAGCGCGATGCGCTGGCCGGCAAAGCACTCCAGCGCGGCCAGGCTGGCATGCGGCGTAGTGCTGATCGAATCGTTGACGTAGGTGAGGCCATCGGCCTCGCCAATCCGCTGCAGGCGGTTCGGCAGCGGCCGGAAATCCTGCACGGCCGGTGCCAGCGCCACCGCATCCAGGCCCAGCGCCTCCAGCGCGGCCAGCACCGCGCACAGGTTGCCGCGGTTGTGCCGGCCCGGCAGTGGCGTGTTGCGGGTATCAAACACCGCCTGCTCGCCGCGATGCACGATGTCGCCGCGCATGTGCCAGCCCTGCGGCTGGTTGAACCAGACCACCTCGCTGCCGGGTAGCGTCAGCGAGGCCAGGTGCGGGTCTGCGGCATTGAGCACGGCAACGCGCGGCGCGGCGCCGGTCACCAGTTGCAGCTTGTCTTCGATGTAGCGCTGTTCGCTGCCGTGCCAGTCCAGGTGTTCCGGGAACAGGTTCAGCACCACGGCTACCTGCGGGTGCGCACCACTACGTGCGACCTCGCGGGTCTGGTAGCTGGACAGCTCCACCGCCCAGTACGCGGGGGCCGGTTGCGGGTCCAGCACTTCCAGCAGCGGCAGGCCGATGTTGCCGACCAGACCGGTGCGATGCCCGGCTGCGCGCAGCAGGTGCGCGACCAGCGCGGTGGTGGTGCTCTTGCCCTTGGTACCGGTCACGCAGATCGTGTCGCGCACGGTGCCATCGGCATCGGCGTGTTCGGCAAACCACAACGCCGTGCCGCCAATGAAGACGGTGCCCTGCCCGGCCGCCGCCAACGCGATCGGCAGATACGGGCTGATCCCCGGCGACTTGATCACCACCTCGAATGAAGCCAGTGCTCCGGCCGTGGGTTCGCCGAGTACATCCAGCGCGCCCTGCGTTTCCGCACGCGCGGCCTCGACCTCGCCGGCCGGGCAGAACAGGCTCAGGCCAAGTGATGGCAGGCGCGCACGCAGCACCGCAAACGCAGCACGCCCCTCACGTCCCCAGCCCCACAGCGCTACGCGCTTGCCTTCAAGCTGCGAAATCTTCACTCACCCGTTCCCACAGTGTCGCCGGAATACGATGTTCGCCCTGCAGCTGCATCAACGGTGCCAGCTCCAGTTCGGCCGCATCCAGCTGCGGCCGGATTTCATTGCAGAAACGCTTCACCAGCGCGTCTTCCTTCCACTCCGGACGCTGCGCCAGGGTCGCCATCGCCGCACGCGATTCGCGGCCTTCGCCCACGCATTCGAACGGCTTGTGGTCCTGGAATTCCAGCAGCGCGTCGAAGCCACCGGCCTGCTCGATGTCATCCAGCAGGTTGCGGCCGAAGATGCGCACCAGGCGGGTCTTCGGCATGAACGGGGCCAGCGCCAGGAACACGAAGTGGCACTTCGGGCAGACGCCGCACCAGCGGTTCACCGGGCGCTCGCCAAGGATGTGGAAGTTGCGGTTGCAGCTGGAGAAATGCGCGTCGTAGAAATCGCTCTTGGCGAACTGGCGGGCCACCGCCAGCTCCGACATCGGCCGCAGCAGCGAGTAGTACTGCAGGTCAGCGGCCACCTGTTTCTGTACGTACATGCCGAAGGCCTGCTCGAACGCCCAACCCTTCGACCACTGGTGGTTGACCTCGCCGGTGCCCGGAATCTGGCTGCCGTAGCTGGCCGAACGTTCGTTGGAGAACACCACCTGGTCCACGCCCTGCAGCACTGCAGCCAGCACCATGATTGCCGAGTTCACCGCGGTGACCGGGATGTGGCCGTTCCAGGCGCCTTGGCGGTTGAGCTCGAACAGTTCCGGCGCCAGCGCGCGACCGAGGTTCAGCGTCGGCAGCCCGGTGCGCTCGGCACAGGCACGGATCAACTGCGAACCACCAATCCAGGTCACCGTCTCGTCCACGCCGGCGCGACGCAGCGCTTCGATGCTGACCAGCGAATCCTTGCCGCCACCGATGGCCACCAGCGCATGCGCCTGCAGGCCCAGCACCGGTGCCTGCACCGTTTCGCCCTGCACCGGCAGGCGGAAGCGCCCACGCAGGTTCAGGCCGTTGCGGTAGGCGAACTCACCCAGGCCGTTGAGGTAGATGGTCTCCACCAGCGCAGCGGTATCGGCATCGATGCTGTAGCTGTCGATGCTGACCGTATCGGGCACACCGGCCTTGTAGTAGCTCACACCGGCAATCAGGTGCAGCAGCCGCAGCGCGCGCTGCACGGCGTCGGCACGGGCCGGCTCCAGCACGAACGGGGCGCCGGGCACGGTAACGGTTTCCACCATCTCCGGGCCGTCATCGAAGGCGTAGACCAGCTTGGCCACGCCGGTGTCCGCGGCGAATTCGCAGCGGACGAAGCGGAAGCGGGAAACCTGGTGTTTATCGAAAGCAGTCATGGTGAATCCAGTTCAAGCACGGTCAGGCACGTGCCCGCGCGCAGGCGCGGGACGTGTCGGTGGGCGGGTGCAGGGCGCGGAAGGCGGCGATCACTCGATCACGTCCTCGCGCGGCATCGCCCGTTGGTTGTAGGTGTTGGACATCACATAGCCGTAGGCACCGGCGTCGGCGATCAGCATCACATCGTCCGGCGCGGTCGACACCGGCAGCTTGCGGCGCTTGCCGAACACATCGCTGGATTCGCAGATCGGGCCGACCACATCGAACGCTGCTTCGGCGTAACCGCCCTGGCGGCTGAGGTTTTCGATGTCGTGCCAGGCGTCGTACAGGGCCGGGCGCATCAGCGTGTTCATGCCCGCATCCAGGCCGACACGGCGCACGCCGTCCTTCTCCACTACCTGGGTGGCATGGGTCAGCAGCACGCCCGATTCGGCCACCAGGAAGCGGCCCGGTTCGATCGCCAGGCGGAATGCCGGGTGCAGCGCCTTGACCTCGGCCAGGCCCTCGGCCCAGGCATCCAGGTCGAACGGCTCGTCTTCGTCGCTGTACGGAATCGGCAGGCCGCCACCGATGTCGATGGTCTGCACGCTGCCGATACGGCGCGCGAAACCGGCCAGCTCATCGCACATCAGGCGCCAGTGCTGGGCGGTTTCCACGCCACTGCCCAGGTGCGCATGCAGACCGACCACGCGCGTGCCCAGCTCGGTGGCCGCGCGCACGAACTCGTCCACGCGCGCGATCGGCAGGCCGAACTTGGATTCCTTGCCACCGGTGCGGACCTTGGCGTGATGGCCTTCGCCACGGCCCAGGTCCACGCGCAGCCACAGCTCGCGGTTGCGGAACAGGTCCGGCCAGCGCTGCAGGGCTTCGACGTTGTCGACAGTGACGGTCACGCCCAGCGCGAACGCCGCTTCGTACTCGTTGCGCGGGCAGAAGCTGGGGGTGAACAGCACGCGCTTGGGCGACAGTTCCGGAATGGCCTGGAACACATGCTTCAGCTCGCCGTGCGACACGCACTCCAGGCCGAAACCTTCGGCTTCCAGCAGCTGCAGGATGGCCGGATGGCTGTTGGCCTTGATCGCGTAATAACGCTGGTCGATCGGCTTGATCGCCGCCAGCGCACGGGCACGCGCCCGTACCGTCGGCAGGTGGTAGACGTAACGTGGGGTGCCGGCATCGGCCAGCTGCAGCAGGTGCGCACGCTGGCCACGCCACCACGGCGTACCGCGCGGGCGCACGGTGCCGGCGATTTCGCGCCAGCGCGGGCCGAACACTTCGGTCTCTTCCACCGGCATCGCGCCGCTGTCGATCAGTTCGGCGTGCAGGATCGGCAGCAGGCCATCGGCATCGGCCTCGTCGATGACGAAGGTCAGGTTCAGGTCGTTGGACGACTGCGAAATCATGTGCACGCGCTCACGACCGAAGGTCGCCCACACGTCCGACAGCTTGTGCAGCAGCGAGCGCATGCCCAGGCCGACCAGGGTGATCGCCGCGCACGGCACGATCACCTTGACCTTGCAGATCTGCGACAGGTCGGCCGACAGTGCGGCCAGCACATCGGTGTTGACCAGGTTCTCGGACGGGTCCAGCGACACGGTGACGTTGGTCTCGGCCGAACCGATCAGATCCACCGACAGGCCGTGCTTCTTGAACAGGCCGAACACATCGGCGAGGAAGCCGACCTGCTGCCACATGCCGATGCCTTCCATCGACACCAGCACGATGCCGTTGCGGCGGCTGATCGCCTTCACTCCGGGCACCGGCGCGGCGTTGCCGTCGATACTGGTGCCCGGCAGTTCCGGACGCTCGGTATCGAGGATCGCCATCGGCACGCCGGCATCGCGGCACGGCTTGATCGAACGCGGGTGCAGCACCTTGGCGCCGGTGGTGGCGATTTCCTGCGCTTCGTAATAGTCCAGGCGGGTCAGCAGGCGCGCGTCCGGCACGTCCTTGGGATTGGCGCTGAACATGCCCGGCACATCGGTCCAGATCTCCACGCGGCTGGCGCCGAGCAGCGCACCGAAGTACGCCGCCGAGGTATCCGAACCGCCGCGGCCGAGAATGGCCGTGCCACCGTCGGCATGACGCGAGATGAAACCCTGGGTGATCAGCAGGCGCGTGGGCTGCGCGCGGAAGCGCTGCGCCCATTCTGCATCGGCACGCCACTGGCAGTTCACCGACAGGCGCTGCGACCAGTCGCTCTGGTTCGGCTGCGGCGGCAACGCGTCCAGCCACTGGCGCGCATCCATCCAACCGAAATCCAGGCCGCTGGCGCGCAGGTAGGCCGCGCCCAGGCTGGAAGACAGCAGTTCACCCTGGCCCAGCACTTCGGCCTGCCAGTCCAGCGGACGGCTGGGCGCACGCGGGTCGTCCAGCAGGCCCTGCAGTGCGGCCAGGCGCTCGGCCAGCACCTCGGCGCCCAGGCCCAGCTCCTCCAGGAAGCCCTGGTGGCGTTCGACCAGCGCCGCCACGCGATCACGGCTGTCCGGCGCGCCATCGGCAATCGCGGTCAGTTCGTTGGTGACCCCGGACAGCGCCGAAACCACCACCAGCACGCGCGCGCCAGTCTCTTCCGCCCGTTTTTTCGCCAGCTTCCCGATCGTGTCCCAGCGGTGGCGACGCGACACCGAGGTGCCGCCGAACTTCAGTACGATCCAACGATCGACAAGGGGGGAAGCTGACATGGATAGGCTATGTGTAATGTGGGGAAGCCGCCCTTGGGGGCGGAACCTTCGATTCTAAGCCCAATACACCCGTCAATGACCGCCTACCGTTACCTGCAGCTCGATGTCTTCGCCCACCACCCCGGTACCGGCAACCCGCTCGGTGTCGTGTTCGACGCGGATGGGCTGTCCACCGACCGCATGCAGGCCCTTGCCGCCTGGCTGAACCTGTCCGAGACCGTGTTCTTCCTGCGCCCCACCGCTGCCGGCGCCGACTACCACGTCCGCATCTTCACCCCTGCCAGCGAGCTGCCCTTCGCCGGCCATCCCAGCGTGGGCGCCGCCTGGGCCGCGGTCACCTGCGGCCTGGTGCAGCCACGCGACGGGGCCCTGGTACAGCAATGCGCGGCCGGCCTGCTGGCGGTGCAGGTCACCGGCCCGGCCAACGCGCCCACCATCCGCCTGGCCAGCCCAGCGGCGCGCCTGCTGCCGACAGCACCGGGCGCCGTCCCGGAAGCGCTGCGCGCCGTCATCGCCGAGGGCCAGGGCGCCGAACTGTGGGAAAACGGCCCGCGCTGGTGGCTGCTGCCGCTGGGCGATGCCGATGCGGTGCGCACACTGGTACCGGACATGGCAGCCCTGCGCGACTGGAGCATGGCCACCGATGCGCTCGGCGTAGCCGTGTTCGCGCTCGAACCCGGTGCCGACCATGACCTGGTGGTGCGCGCGTTCTGCCCTGCCGATGCGCCCAACGTGCCGGAGGATCCGGTGACCGGCAGCGCCAATGCACTGATCGGCGCTTGGCTGCGGCAGCGC
>NZ_QAIJ01000109.1:0-1400 GCF_003060985.1 Stenotrophomonas sp. HMWF023 | reverse complement strand
GCAGCATCACGCCCAGCTCGGCCAGCTGGTTGGCCAACGCCTGGTCGGCGACGAAGCCCGGGGTGAACGGACCAACGCAGATGCCAGCAACCAGGTAACCGACCAGAGGAGACAAGCGCAGCTTGTTGGCCAGCGCGCCGAAGATGAAGGCGAGCCCGAGACCAACGGCAACGATGTTGATCAGGTCGGTGTCATGGTGCATCGGCTCTCGCAGGAAACAGGGGGGGTACCCCGATTTTCACCGATACGGCCACATACGGCAAACCCAGTCAGCGTATCGCATCGTTGCGTGGACAGCTTGTACGGGCGGGGTATCAAGGCGTGGTGAGGGCCGGCAGGTCCTGACGGGCCTGACGGCGTCTACCTGTGGAGTGCCCCATGAGTAGCGACAATCACACCATCTGCCGGCGCTGGATCTCTTCCAGGGCCGGCTCGGCCTGCTGCGGCGAAGTGGCCAACTGCCTGTCCAACTGGTGAATCTGCCGCAGCGACTCTGCAACGGGTTGCTGAAGTGCCGCTTCAATGTTGATGTGGGCACGCAGATGGCCCGGGTCATCCAAAGCTCCTTGGACGACAAAAATTTTCTCCGGCCGAGGGGACTGGCCCGTCGGCAAGCCCAGTACCACGTGGTCTATCCGGTCCAGACCCTGTGTCCGGGCAAGCTGGGTGAGACTGGCCGCCATGCGCTGGCTGGATTCATCGGATGCGCGACCCAGCGAAGCGTCCAGTGCATGGACGCCCGCGAGGGCCTGCTGGTGAAGTGATTCCGAGGCATCGCTCAGCGATGGGATGCTGGTTTCCGGCCGTTCGGCTGCCGGTTGCGGCTGCGAGGGGCTGGTGGGCTGCAGGCGCTCTGCCTTGCGAATGGACTCGATCAGCTCCCGCGGTGTATCGGTGAACATCAGTTCGCCTGCATCCAGGGACTGCCCAGTAACGTTGTTCACGGTACTGGTCGCCCACGATGCGCAGGTATTGCCATATGACCAGGTGACATTTTCGCCCAGGGCCTGATCAAGTCGCTTGACCTGCTCGCGGGTCAATTCGTAAAAGCGTGAGGCCGAAGGTGTGGATCGGGCTTCCATGCCTTCGCGGATGTCCGAACGTGGGCCATTGTCCTCAACGCGCGGATGGTCGTCTGGCCACAGGCCATGGAACGTCGTCTGGCCGTTTCGCGTCACCGAGATCCAGGCGTGGCCGTCCACGAACTGATTGAACGACCCCTGCGTATTGGGGTCCACTTGACTGTGGATGCCGAGGACGACCTTGTCGCTCATGGCATGTCCCTATGGAAAAATCTGTGCTTCGCCATCGGCGAACACCATCACCACGCGCGGCGCCATCAAGGGAATTTCCTGACGGGCTGGACCTGCAGGGCCGGGCTTCACGTCACGCCGCAGCAT
>NZ_QAIJ01000108.1:0-1083 GCF_003060985.1 Stenotrophomonas sp. HMWF023 | reverse complement strand
GCGCTGTACGAATCCACCTGCTGGCGGGTGCCCTTGCGCAGGATCAGGTCGGCCACGGTCCAGTCCACTCCCGCGTGCAGTGCGGCGCCCGCGCTGCCCTGCACGCAGTGGTCCGGCCACAGCGTCTGCGGCTGCGCGTGCAGCAGGATCGCTTCAAAAGGCAGATGCCCCGGATGCTGGCTGGCAAAGGAGGCATGGTCGGCGGGGTGCCAGTCCTGGGTCGCCACCACGGTGCGGTAGCGGCGCCCAGCCAGCAGTGCCGTGATCGGCGCCACCAGCGCATCGCCCTGTTCGCAGGCGAGGGCGCCACCGGGCATGAAGTCCGGCTGCAGGTCGATCACCAGCAGGGCGACGTCAGCGGGCAGGGCGGTCATGGCAGGTCCGGCACAACGGAAGAAGGGCGACCAGCGTGGCCGCCCCTCGCGCGCACGTCAATCGCCGCTGGCGGCGTCGTTGTCCTGCCCGTAATACAGCAGGCCGATCTTGATGCGCTCGCGGCCGTTCTCGCGGCGGTGGCGATTGGCATCGCGCAGCGAATATACGCAGCCACAGTATTCCTGCTGGTAGAACTGCTCGCGTTTGCTGATTTCGACCATGCGGCTGGCACCACCACCCTTGCGCCAGTTGTAGTCCCAGTACTGCAGGCCTTCGTAGTGCGAAGCGGCGCGCACGCCGCAGTCGTTGATCTGCGCCATGTTCTTCCAGCGCGAGATGCCCAGCGAGGAGCTGATGGTGTCGTAGCCGTGTTCGTGCGCGTACAGCGCGGTGCGCTCGAAACGCATGTCGAAGCACATCGTGCAGCGGATGCCGCGTTCAGGCTCGTTCTCCATGCCACGCGCGCGGCTGAACCAGTTGTCGGTGTCGTAGTCGCAGTCGATGAAGGGGATACCGTGCTGTTCGGCGAAGCGGATGTTCTCCTGCTTGCGCAGCTCGTATTCCTTCACCGGGTGGATGTTGGGGTTGTAGAAGAAGATCGCGTAGTCGATCCCGGAGGCGGTGATCGCCTCCATCACTTCGCCCGAGCATGGCGCGCAGCACGAGTGCAGCAGCAGGCGCTGGCCGTTGTCGGGGAGGGTCAGGGTG
>NZ_QAIJ01000107.1:0-4364 GCF_003060985.1 Stenotrophomonas sp. HMWF023 | reverse complement strand
CCTCGGTGTTCGACGGCAGTGCCGGCCGCTTCACCCTCGATTACGGCCTGTCCTACAGCGACGAGGACATCGCCCCGGGCAGCTCCGGGCCGATCATGCACGACGACCTGGTCAACAACCGCTTCCTGCGCAATGCCGAGCGCAAGGAATACAGTGCGGTGGCATCGCTGAAGTGGGCACCGGACGAACACTGGGAGATGCTGCTGGGTGGGCGCTGGAACCGCGTGGACGTGCATGACCGCAACCGCCTGGCCACGCCCGATGCCTACGAAGTGCAGGGCCAGTACCGTTACACCGAACTGCTCAACGGCAATCCCGCGCTGCCGTCGTGGCGGGCCAAGCGCATCGCGCTGTTGAACTGGTATCCGGACGCGAACGGCAACTTCACCCAGGAGTCTCTGCTGGCCTCGCCGTACAAGAAGGGCACCGTCGGCGACATCGGTGGCTGGAACTTCTATGACGCCGACGCTGCAGAGGACCTGAAAGTGCCGGTGAGCTGGACCTGGTCGCAGCCGATCCGCCGTCGTGACAGCGCGTTCTCGCCGACCGCCAGCGTGGCCTTCCGTTTCAGCGAAGACAGCATGGTCTACCTGAAGTACGCAGAAGGCACCAAGCTGCCGAGCCTGTTCGAGACCACGCTGGGCCTGTTCACTGCGGCCAAGCCGGTGGACGAACTCAAGCCCGAGCGCGCGCACAGCTGGGAACTGGGCGCCAGTACGATCCAGCACGACCTGTTCACCGCCGGTGACCGCCTGGCGCTGAAGCTGGCGTACTTCGATACCCGCATCGATGACCTGATCACCCGCGACTACCGCACGTTGTCGGCCGGCCTGATCCGCAACGTCGATCGCTTCAAGGTGTCGGGCATGGAGTTCCAGTCCAGCTATGACAGCGGCAAGGTGTTTGCCGACCTGTCGGCGCACTACTACTTCAAGGCCAAGACCTGCGCGCCGGACATCGCTGCCGAACGTCGCGCGTACGGCGTCCAGCGCAGGATCGAGGAACTGATCGGCACGCCGGACTGCGTGGATGGTGGCTTCGAAGGTTCCTACAGCAACACCCAGAACCCGCCGCGCTACATGGTCAACCTGACCCTGGGCTCGCGCCTGTTCGACGAGCGGCTGACCTTCGGCACCCGCGTGGTCCACAACGCTGGCCCGATCAGCAAGCTGGACAAGGAATGGAACGTCGGCCTGTCGGCGATCCAGCAGCTGTACCGGCCGACCACGCTGGTGGATCTGTTCGCGAGCTGGAGTTTCAACGACCAGTTGTCGGTGGAAGCGAACGTGGACAACGTGACCGACCGCTACTACCTGGATCCACTGGCGCTGGGTGTGATGCCCGCACCTGGCCGGACCGCGCGTTTGGCCTTTACCTGGCGGTATTGATCAACCATCCACGCATGGCGTGGATCTACTGGTAGCGCCGGGCCATGCCCGGCGGATCACCCGCAACACGACGGTAGCGCCGGGCCATGCCCGGCGGATCACCCGCAACATAACGGTAGCGCCGGGCCATGCCCGGCGGATCACCCGCAACACAACGGTAGCGCCGGGCCATGCCCGGTGGATCACCCGCAATACAACAGTAGCGCCGGGCCATGCCCGGCGGATCATCCGCAATACAACGGTAACGCCGGGCCATGCCTAGCGCTGCCACCAAGCGCTTACCGTCCGGTCGCCGCCTTCACCGCCGCTTCGTGCAGCGCTTCGTTCAGTTCGTCGACCACGGTGGTCCACGCCGCATCGGCCTGCAGCGATTCAGCCAGGAACTGGCGCTGGGCCTCGTTCCAGTACGGGGCATCGGCCACTTCCACACCGGCGGCCAGCTGGTGGTCGGCGATGAACCGGGCAATGCCCTCGGCACTGGCATCCAGACCCAGCTGCAGGAACAGGTTGGTCATGCGCGGTTCGGTGGTGATCATCGGTGGGGCCCTGGCAATGGAAAGGAACCTGCATTATCGACGCAAGCAGGGTTGGGGGAACCCTCGTCGGGATCGTCTACAGGGGGACGCTTTCCCTGGCACTCCCGATGACCGTTCAGACATCCCTCGAAGACAGCCGCAGCGTGCGGCTGAAGGCCGCCACCCGCGACAGCCATGGCGCCCTCGACAAGCGCATCATGGCCGGCGACATCTTTGCCGACCGCAACAATTTCGCTCGCTTCCTGCGCGTGCAGTACCGCTTCCACCGCAGCATCGACGCGTTGTATGCCAGCCCGGCGCTGGACGCATTGCTGCCGGACTTGGCTGAACGCCGTCGCCTGCAGCAGGTGCGCAGCGACCTGCAGGACCTGGAACAGGTGCTGCCGGGCGAGGACATCGCCGCACTCGGGAATGACCTGCCGCTGCCGACCGCGTTGGGCTGGTTGTATGTCGCCGAAGGCTCCAACCTGGGCGGCACCGTGCTCTACAAGATGGCGGCGGCGCTCGGCCTGGATCGTGATTTCGGCGCGCGTCACCTGGCAGCACACCCCGACGGCGCCGCGCGGCACTGGCGCGAGTTCACTGCTGCACTGGATGCAGTGGTGCTGTCGCCGGCGCAGGAGCAGGAAGTGATCGATGCCGCCGATGCCGCGTTCCGCAGCGTGCACGGCCATGTCGAAGTGGAGTTTTCCTGATGTCGCTGCACCGCGTGCTGGCGCGCGATTGATGCGCTGGCTCTGGTTCGCGCTCGGCTGGCTGATGGTCTCGCTGGGGGTGATCGGCGCGCTGCTGCCGGTCATGCCGACCACCATCTTCCTGATCCTGGCGGTGGGCTGCTTCGCGCGCAGTTCGCCCAGGTTCGAACAGCGGCTGCTTTCCCATCCGCGCTACGGCCCGTCGCTGCGCCTGTGGCGTGAGCAGGGCGCGGTATCGCGCAAGGGCAAGGCGTTTGCCAGCGCGGGAATGGCGGTGGGATTTGCGATGTTCTACTGGGGCGCCCATCCCTCATGGCGCCTGCTGCTGGGCGTTGGCCTGTTCTTTGCGGTCAGTGCCGGCTATGTCCTGAGTCGACCGGCGCCACGTTTCGATCCTGCGCCGCTGGTGGGCGTGGACGATGCCGCCGATCCGCGCGCTGCCCGCCGTCGCACCACCTCTTCCGATTCCAATGGAACCTCTGACGATGCTGCCTGCTGATCTGGCTCCCATGGCCGCCCCCGCACTGACCCCCTGGGGCATGTACCTGGCTGCCGATGTGGTGGTGAAGGGCGTGATGATTGCCCTGGCTGTAGCCTCGCTGGCCACCTGGACCGTGCTGCTGGCCAAGGGCTGGGAGCTGGCACGGCAGGCACGCGCCTTGCGCCTCGCACGAAGCCTGCTGCTGTCGACATCCAGCCTCCCGGTTGCAGGCGGCGAGCCCGCACTGCAGCAGAGCATCGCCGCCGCCATGCTGGATGCTGCGCGCACCGAGCTGCATCTGTCGCAGGAACTTGATCACCGCGAGGGGATCAAGGAGCGGGTGGCGTCACGACTGGAGCGTCTGGAACTGGAGACTGCACGCAACCAGCGTCGTGGCATCGGCGTGCTTGCCAGCATTGGCGCAGTGGCGCCGTTCGTGGGCCTGTTCGGCACCGTGTGGGGCATCATGAACAGCTTCATCGGCATCGTCCACAGCAACACCACCAACCTGGCCGTGGTTGCGCCAGGCATTGCCGAGGCGCTGCTGGCTACCGCGCTCGGTCTGGTCGCAGCGATCCCGGCGGTATTGGTCTACAACCACTTCACCCGGGTGCTGGCGGGCCTGCGCGGCCTGCTGGGCGATCTGTCCGCAGCTGTGCAGCAGCTGGTGTCGCGTGATCTGGATCGGGCTGCACGCCGTGCACAGGCAGGCACGCTGCGTGCAGTGAACTGAGGCACGGCATGGCGATCAGGACCGCATCCGGACGCGATGACACCCCGGAAGAAGCCCACGAGATCAATGTCACGCCCTTCATCGACGTGATGCTGGTGCTGTTGATCATCTTCATGGTGGCCGCGCCGTTGGCTACGGTGTCGGTGCCGGTGCAGCTGCCCGCCAGCAGTGCACAGGCGACGCCGACAGAAAATGCGCCGGTGTATGTGACCGTGCAGGCCGACCTGTCGCTGCGGGTAGGCGAGGCGCCGGTGGCGCGCGATGGCCTCGCCACTGCGCTGCGCTCGGCAACGCATGGCGATACGTCGCAGCGTCTCTACCTGCGTGCCGATCAGCGCGTCTCCTATGGAGACCTGATGGCGACGCTGGATGCTCTGCGCAGTGCCGGTTACCTGAAGGTCGCCCTGGTCGGGTTGGAGCAGGGCGCTCGATGAGCGGGCTGCAGCGCTGGGCAGCCAGCCTGGCGATCGTGCTGCTGGCACATGCGGTGCTGATCGGTACGCTGTGGTGGTGGGCGTCGCGCACGCCGCC
>NZ_QAIJ01000011.1:0-8346 GCF_003060985.1 Stenotrophomonas sp. HMWF023 | reverse complement strand
GGACAATCATCCTTCCTGCAGGCGCCTTCACAAGATACCTGCGCATACTTTCAAAGATCTTGGGAAGTGGCCTCAGCGCCGTTCCCGTGTGCTGCGAAGTTTCCTTCGTAGCGAGCCGCCCATTATAGCCGGCTTTTCCGCCTCGTCAACACCTTTTTTCAAGGCCGCCTCACCGAAGTGGACGTTGTTGCCGATGCTGCTTCGTCGTTGGACCCGAGGGCCTTTCGTCGTTGCGAGCCGCCTATTATGCCGGACTTTTCGAGTCCGTCAACACCTTCGTTCGATCATCTCGTCCGGCGGTGGTGGCGTCGCTGTTCGCGTGGGTGGCTTCCGAAGAAGTCGCCGCGCTGCAGCAAGGGAGCGAATTCTAGAGATCCTGCAGAATTCGTCAACTCTTTTTTTCAGGAAGATGACAGAACAGCGCCTGCAACCTGCATGGCGGCTGCTGATACATCGCCGCGGCGTTGCCCGCGCGTTGCGCGGTCAACGCCGCAGGCGCTATCAATACACCGATACATAGAGAAGAGAAGAGCATGGACACGCAGAAACAACAGGGATGGTGGCGGGATCTTTCGATGCCGGCGATCGTCGCCGGCTTCATCACCGTGCTGGTCGGCTTCGCCAGTTCGGCGGTGATCGTGTTCCAGGCCGCGCAGGCGGTCGGTGCCGACCAGGCGCACATCGCCTCGTGGATGTGGGCCCTGGGGCTGGGCATGGGCGTGACCTGCATCGGCCTGTCGCTGCGCTACCGCGTGCCGGTGGTCACCGCATGGTCGACGCCGGGCGCGGCGATGCTGGTCGTCGGTGCCGGTGGCGCGTCTCTGTCTGAAGCCACCGGTGCGTTCCTGCTTGCGGCGGTGCTGGGCATGCTCGCGGGCTTCTCTGGGGTGTTCGCCCGGCTGATGAAGCGCGTGCCCATGGCCTTGGCCGCTGGCATGCTGGCCGGTGTGCTGCTGCGCTTCGGCCTGGACGTGTTCGTGGCAATGAACACCCAGCGCGTGCTGGCGTTGGCCATGTTCGCTACCTGGCTGCTGGGACGCCGCCTGTTCCCCCGCTATGCGGTGATCGCCACCCTGCTGGTCGGCATCGCCATCGCCGCCAGCCAGGGTCTACTGCATGCACAACAGGTGCCCCTGCAACTGGCTGTGCCGCAATGGGTCACTCCCTCGCTGTCGTGGACGGCGATGGTCGGTATCGCCCTGCCCCTGTTCGTGGTCACCATGGCCTCGCAGAACATCCCCGGTGTGGCAGTGATGCGCGCCTCCGGCTACGACGCACCGGTGTCGCCGGTGATCGGCTGGATCGGCGTGGTCAACACGCTGCTGGCACCCTTCGGTGCCTACGCGTTGAACCTGGCAGCCATCACCGCAGCGATCTGCATGGGCCGTGATGCCCACGAGGATCCGGCACGGCGCTACACGGCGGCGATGGCGGCCGGCGCCTTCTATATCGTCATCGGCCTGTTTGGGGCCACCGTAGCGGCCCTGTTCGCTGCCTTCCCCAAGGAACTGGTGGCCTGCGTGGCCGGTATCGCCCTGTTCGGCACCATCGGCAACAGCCTGGCCAGTGCATTGGCAGTGGAGCGTGACCGCGAGGCCGCGCTGGTCACCTTCCTGGTGACCGCCTCGGGGATGACACTGGCCGGTATCGGTTCTGCGTTCTGGGGCCTGGTCGCCGGGACGCTCTGCCTGTGGGTGCTGCGGCCGCGGCAGGCCAGCTGAAGGGATCAACCGATCGACATGGCGCCGACGATGGCCAGGGTGACGGACACGGCGATGGCGATCACGGCACCAATCACGCTGGTATCGCCACGTGCTGCCAGCGCGCTGCGCACCGCAGCGTCGTTGCCTGTATCGAGCGACTGGACGCGCGCGATCTCCCGCTGGCAATGCTGCAGGTACCAGCTGTTGGCGAAGACACCCACAGTAACGCTCAGGCCCAGGTTGATCACCAGCGACAGGGCATCCGGCACTTCGATGAAGGCCTCGATCGCGCTGGATGCCACCAGCACGCCGACCCAGATGGCGGCCATGCGGTACATCTTCCGGTACATCATCCAGATCACGCCAAACAGGAACCCCGGCCAGTGCCAGGTGCCCGCCGCGCTCGCGGTGCCCTGGTCCAGGCGCCAGCGCTTGCGATAGATCGGGAAGTTGCCGCCGACAATGGCTGCGTACAGACCCAACTGGCCAGTCAGTCCGGCGCCCAGTGGAATGACATCGGGCGTTGCCGCCGCCGGTGCACGGTAGGGGTCATGGCTGGACGCTGTGGCGACGGCTTCGGCACCCGACGCCGGCGTAGCAGTCGACTGCAGCGTCTGCAACGCTTGCCAGCCAGCCATGCCCTCGCACCAGAGCAGGGTGTGTCCGGTGATGACGCCGTCCTGCTGCAACCTCTGCAGGCCAGCCAGGTCCACTGGCCCTTCACTCTTGCCGTTACGGGCGTAGTACCACTGTGCTTCCTGCATTGAAGATCTTCCTGTGTGGGCGTTGCGCGGCTTACAAGAGCGCGCTGGACAACGTCTGCACCAGCGTGTGGCGACCGCCAGGGGCGACGGTGATCACGTCGGGCCCGGCGTTGGCGGCCTCCAGGCAGACGTAGTCGCGCCAGCCGTCGCCGACATCGGCCATCTTCGCGGCAGCGTCGGCGCCAGGGTTCCATGCCACCAGCGAGCGGCTGCCTTCGGTGCGGATGTCGATGCGGCGCTTGAGCACCGGGTCACGCAGCACATAGTGCCCGCCGGCCTGGGTGTAGATGCGGTCGCTGCGGCCCGGATCACGCGGATCGCGCAGCGACCAAGGGCCCTGCTGGCGGCGAGGCTGGGCGTAGTTCTCGAACTTGTCGAGGTAGTCCAGGCCATCGACGCCGTCGACGTCGACCTTGCTGGCGTCACCGACACGGAAGTAGTTGTGCAGCGCCTGGGTGATGGTGGCCGGGGCCTTGCCGGTGTTCTCGGTGAGCAGCTGCTGGCGCAGTTCACGGCCGACACGGACGGTCATGGTCAGACGCAGGCCGAGGTTGTCCAACGCGGGCGGGGCCAAGGTCAGTTCGATGCTGCCATCGTCGAGACGGCGCGCCTGCTGCAGTTCCCAGGGCAAGGTGCGCACAAACCCATGGGCCGGCACGTCATCGCCCTGCCCCTGGCGGCCGAAGTACGGCCAGCACACCGGGCTGCCACCGCGGATGGGCGTAGGCAGTGCCGCGCGCTTGGGCGAGAGCCACATCACATCAGGTTGGCCCTTGGGCACGAACGAGAGCAGTTGACCGCCGAACACGCTGATCGCGGCGGTGGCCTGCGGGGTTTCCACCAGCCAGGCGTCGAGCCCCTGGAACTGGCCGCTGCTGACACCCTTTATCTGTTGCACGCTGGATCGACTCCGGATGGCCGGCGACTGCACGGCACTGTAGTTGGTGGGAAGGCTGAAGCGGGTGGGTGTGGCCGGAACTTTCGCCTGCGGTTCGCTCTGCAGCGCGCGCAGGATGCGCTGGCCGGCGCGACCATCGGCGTCGGCCCAACCGAGCCGGCGCTGCTCGACCTGGATGGCACGACGACTGGCGGTACCGATCATGCCATCGGCGGCGCCGATGCCATGGCCGCGCGCCAACAACAGGGTCTGCAGCTGGCGGCGCTCGTCGCGGCCAAGTCCGGGATCATCGGTTGGCCAGGCGGTGACCAAGCCGTTGCCGCCACGCAGACGGTCGGCCAGGGTGGCGATGGCCAGGGCATAGCTTTCGGCCGCGTTGTAGCTGTAGATCGCGTCGTAGTTGCGGAACACCAGCAGCGCCGGGCCTTTGTTGCCGGCCGGCAGCAACAGCGCGGCGCGGGCATCGGCGGGCAGGCCGGCCGGCGCCAACGCACTGCCGTCCAGGCCGGTCACGCCCAATGCGCGCCAGTCGGCCAGTGCCCGGCGCTGGGTGCGGCCGGTCTGGCTGGCGTTGAAGCCGGCGGGGACGCGGACTTCCATGCCCCAGGGTTCGCCGGTCCGCCAGCCGGCACGCTTCAGATAGTTGGCGGTGGAAGCCAATGCATCGGGAATGCTGCCGACCAGATCGCGGCGGCCATCGCCATCACCATCAACGGCAATGCGTGCGTAGGTGCTGGGCATGAACTGGGTGTGGCCGAAGGCGCCGGCCCAGGAACCGGTCAGGCCCTGCGCCTGCAGGTCACCCTTGTCGATGAGCTTGACCAGCGCCAGCAGTTCGCCACGGAAGAAAGGTTGCCGACGGCCGGCACAGGACAGCGTGGCCAGCGACTGCAGCAGCGGGCGCTTGCCGAACACGCGCCCGTAGTCGCTCTCCACACCCCATACGGCGACGATGGTGACTGGATCGACGCCGTACTGCGCCGATACGCGCTGAAGCAGATCGCGGTGCTGCTGCAGCATGGCGCGACCGTCGTCCACGCGCTGGCGATCGACCAGCGCGGCCAGGTAGTCCCAGATCGGTGTGGTGAACTCCGGCTGCGCGTCGAGCAGCGGCAGCACGCTGGGATCAGGCTGCAGTCCGGCGGTGATGGCCATGAAACGGTCAGCGGCAATGCCCTGGCTGGCGGCAGTAGTCTGCAGGCCCGCCATGCAGCGGGCGAACGCGGGATCAGCGGTTGCCGCGGCTGTCGGCGGGGCCGCCGCTGGCATGGCAAGCGCGGCGGCGAGGCCGAGCGTGGTCAGAATGGGCATGGCGTACTCCGTGTTGCCGGTGCTGGAGCCATGGTAACGCGGAGGGGAGGCCAGGTTGGTCGTTGCTGCCGGCCAGCGGCCGGCACTACCTGTGGCTATGGTGCGGGGCGCAGAAGGCGCAGGCCGTACGCGGGATTGTCAGCGTTCCAGTGCGCCACCACCTCCAGCCCTGCCTGCTGCAGCAGGTGGCCGAAGCTGGCGTCGGTGTACTTGTGGCTGTACTCCACGCGGATCGGTTCGCCCGCGCTGAAGTGGAAGGTGCGGCCGTCGAGATGGACGTCCTGCTCGCGCTGGCTGACCAGGTCGGTTTCGATGCGCAGGCGTGCGGTGTTGTAACGGGCCTGGTGGCGGAAGCCATCGAGATCGAAATCGCTGCCGATCTCACGGTTGAGACGCGCCAGCAAGTTCAGGGTGAAGGCGGCGGTGATGCCGTCGGCATCGTTGTACGCGGCCTCGATCAGGGCAGGATCCTTGTGCAGGTCGATACCGACCAGCGCCAGGCCGTCCTTGCCCATCGTCTGCCGCATCGCGCGCAGCAGCGCGATCGCGTCCTCATCAGCGAAGTTGCCCAGGGTGGAGCCCGGGAAGAACAGCAGCCGGCGCGCGGCAGGACGGTCCGGCACGGGAACCTGCACCGGCCGGGTGAAGTCGGCACACACCGGCAGCATTTCCACCTCCGGCAGCGCCGGTGCCAGGTGGTCGATGCTGGACAACAGCGCCGCGCGCGAGATCTCGATGGGGGTATAGGCCACCGGATCCTGCAGGGCGGCCAGCAGGCGGGCGGTCTTGCGGCCGCTGCCGCTGCCCAGTTCCACCACATGCACGCGCGGCCCCACCGCCTGCGCGATCTGCGGCAGCACCCGATCCAGCAGGGCCAGCTCGGTGCGTGTGGGGTAGTACTCGCGGGTGTGGGTGATCTGCTCGAACAAGCGCGAGCCGCGCGCGTCGTAAAAGTATTTGGAAGGCAGCTGGCGCGAGGCGTGCGACAGCCCCGCCACGGCGTCGGCAAGGATCTGCTGGCGGCCGGGGGTAAGGTCGGTCAGCGCCTGCAGCGCATCCTGGACGGTACTCATGAAAGATCCCTTGCCAGGCGCATGCCTGAGAACTGCCAACGCGCCGGTGGCATGAAGAAGTTGCGGTAGCTGGCCCGCACATGGCCGCGCGGGGTGGCACAGCTGCCACCGCGCAGCACCCATTGGCCGCACATGAATTTGCCGTTGTATTCGCCCAGGTTGCCGGCGAACGGACGGAAGCCGGGATAAGCACCATAGGCGCTGCTGGTCCATTCCCAGACATCGCCGAACAGCTGGCGGATGCCCCTGCCCTGCCCTGCCTGCGGATGCAGCTGGTCGTCATCGGCGAAGTGGCCTTCGACCGGCTGCGTGGCGGCAGCCGCTTCCCATTCGAATTCGGTGGGCAGGCGGGCACCGGCCCAACGCGCGCAGGCATCGGCTTCGTAGTAGCTGAGATGACAGACCGGTGCGTGCGGATCGAGCTCGCGCCAGCCTCCCAGGGTGAACTCGCGCAGCAGGTCGTCGTCCCAGTACAGCGGATGCTGCCACTGCTCGGCCTCACGCAGCGCCCAGCCCTCGCTCAGCCACCAGCGTGGATCGCGGTAACCACCCGCGTCGATGAAGGCGCGGTACTCGGCGTTGCTGAGCGGACGTTCGGCGAGTGCATGCGCGGGCAGCAGCACGCGGTGCACGGGTGATTCATTGTCATAGGCGAATGCCGCGTGCTGCGGCCAGGCGGATGCACCGATGCTGACGATGCGTTCGCCCTGTTCGACCCAGCCCTGCGCGCTGGGAGCGCTGACGGCGATGGGCAGGTCATCGCGATACGGCGGCTGCAGCGGATTGCACCAGAAGGCATGCTTGATGTCGGTGAGCAGCAGCTCCTGGTGCTGCTGTTCGTGGTGCAGCCCCAGCTGCAGGTGCTGCAGGGCGTCGCTGCCCAGGTCGCCGTCGCGCAGTTGTGCCAGCACCTGCTCATCTACGTGCCGGCGGTAAGCGTGGATCTGCTGCAGCGAGGGCCGCGAGAGCAGACCGCGCTGCGGTCGCGCGTGGGCCGGGCCGAGACTCTTGTAGTAACTGTTGAAAAGATAGTCCCAGGCCGGATCCCAGGGTCTGTAGCCGGGCCGGCTGGCGAGGACGAAGCGTTCGAAGAACCAGGTCGTGTGGGCCAGATGCCACTTGGCCGGGCTGGCATCGGCCATGCTCTGCAGCAGGGCGTCTTCCGGGCTGAGGGGTGCGGCCAGCTGCACGCTGCGCCCCCGCACATGGGTGAAGTGGCGGGCGAGGTCATGCTGCGGGGCAGCGACGGCGGCGGGTACGCTGTCCATGTGAGCAGCTTCGACCGCGGCCGGTGAGCGCGATGTCATGGCCCGGTACCGTGGTGTTCACATCAGAGCCCACGCATTCAAGAAGGGATGCGTTGCGCCGCTAACGGCAGTGCTGCGGCCGCGTCGTGACCGCGCTGGAATTCCGTGTGGCCCATCATCCGCTCCGACAGCCTGTGCACTATCTGTTCGTGCTGCCCGCCGTGCTGGTCGCACTGGTGCTTTGGGCGAGCCTGGAAAACGATGATGTCGGCCGCGCCGGGCAGCGCATCCTGCCGTGGTTGCTGGCCAGCCTGGGTGCAGGACTTGCGCTGCTGTACAACCAGGTGCGCACGTTGTGCCTGTTGCTGCTGGTGGCGCTGGCCTTCGCGGTGCTGCACCAGGATCTGGGGCACTACCTGCGCGATGGCCGGGTAACGGCGCTGACGCCGCTGCGCTTCCACGCGATCTCGACCTGGTTGCCGCTGTTGTTCACCATCCATGCGTTGTGGCCCGAACGCGGGCGCCGCCGCCAGGACCTGCTGCTGAGGGCCACGACCAGCGGTGTTGCCGTTGCGGTTTTCATCCTGTTGGCCGCACAGCAGCCCAAAGGCATGCACGACCTGCTGTCGAACCGGCACTTCCCGTGGCTGCCAAGCGACTGGAGCGCGCTGGCACAGCTGCCTGCCGTGCTGTTCCTGCTGGCCACCGCTGCGCTGGGATGGCAGGCGTGGCGCCAGCCGCGGCCGCTGCATACGGCGATGCTGCTGGCCCTGCTGTGCCTGTGGTGGATGCTGCCGCGGATCTTCCTGCAGCCGGTGCTGCTGCCGGCGTTGAGCGTGGCGGCGCTGCTGCTGATGCTGGCCGCGACCCTGCAGGAGTCTTTCCACATGGCATTCGGCGACGAGCTGACCGGGCTGCCCGGCCGCCGTGCGTTCAACGAGACCCTCAAGCGCGCTACCGGCACCTACAGCATCGCGATGATCGACGTCGATCATTTCAAGAAGTTCAACGACACCCACGGCCACGACACCGGCGATGACGTGCTGAAACTGGTGGCCTCACGGTTGTCGCGGGTAGGCGACGGTGGCCGCGCGTTCCGTTACGGCGGCGAAGAATTCGCCGTGGTTTTCCTCGACCGCCCGGCATCGGCCTGCGTGGACGCGGTGGAGGCGCTGCGCCAGGGCATCGAGCAGAGCCGGATGCAGCTGCGCGACCGCACTACCCGCAGCCGTGACGATGCGCTCGGCCAGCAGCAGCGCGGGCGCGGCGGTGGCGGTGGCGGTGCGGTGGTGCAGGTGACCGTCAGTATCGGCCTGGCCGACAGCCGGGTCGATCCGCGTCCGGCCGGGG
>NZ_QAIJ01000106.1:0-6380 GCF_003060985.1 Stenotrophomonas sp. HMWF023 | reverse complement strand
CCTGCAGCAGGCGCGGGTCGATTCCCTTGGTATCCAGACGCGGCTTGCTGCCGGCCACCAGGTTGGTCAGCTCATCCAGGGCAATCAGCGCGATGCCGTCGAAACGAGCATCCCAGGGCCGTACGACTACTTGATACAGCGGCGCCAGCGCTTGCTGCGGCTTGCCCGCTGCGGCCAGCGCCAAGCCCAGGTCACGGAAGCTCTGCGGTTCCTCCTGACCCATCGCCAGCACCTGCTCGAACACCGGCACCGCCAGCGCCGGAGCGTCGGCCTGCAGCAACCGGTAGCCGAGCACGCGCAGCAGATGGCGGTTGTCCAGCTCCATCTCGGCCAGGTTGGAGAGCACGCGCAGGGCAAGATCACGCTGCCCCTGTTCGATCAACAGGTCGGCCACGTCGAGGAAGAATGCACTGCTGTTGGCGTTCGCTGCGCGCTCGGCGAGATAGCGGTCGTACAGCTGCGACGACGGCCCTTGGCGCAGGCGACGGGCTACCGGCGAATCCGATTGCCAGGCGGCCAACCGGATTCCCAGCTGGCCGTCATTGGCGGCGGCCGGCCCGGCAGCCATCGCATCGGCGGCGACCTCCTGCATCGGTGCCGGTGCCGGTGCCGGGCGTGCGACCGAACGCTGGCGGGCACTGTCCGCATTCAACTGCATCTCCGCTGCAGCCGGCGCCGCAGCGACCAGCATCGCTACGGGTGCCGGCGGGGCGCCCGCCGCCACCTCCAGCGCCTTCGCATCCGCCTGCGGCGGTGCGCCCTTCGGCCAGCTGCGGTTCCACCACTGCTGGCGCTGCTGCCACTGCGTCACCACCTTGTCCAGCCGCTGGCGGTCGACCGCATCGCGGTCTGCAACCTGGCGTGCGAAGCGCTGGTCGTACTCGGCGCGCAGCTTGCCCGACGGACGGATCGCGTAGCGCAGGTAGTCGTCCAGGGTTTCCAGCACGATCAGCGAGGTGTCCGGCCCGACCAGGCCAAACTGCTGCGACAGGCGCTGCATCGCCTCGCGGTTGCTGCGTCGATCGGTCGACAACTGCTGCAGGCGCGCCTGTGCCCACAGGCCGGCCAGCAGATCACCGTCTTCGTTCTTCTGCGTCGCGGGCAGTGCCTGCCACTCGCCGCCGGCCACGCGCACCCGCATCGGCACGCCTTCGGCTGCCAACCGCGCATGCAACCACAGCCAGCCCTGGGCCTGGCTGCGGCGATCGATCACCACATCCTGCACGCCACGGCCGGCATCGATCTGGACATCCAGCGGTACCGACAGCAGTTCCCGCGCGGCGGCATCGATATCGCTGCCGAGTGCCACGAAACTGCCCGCATGCGCCTCGCTCCAGCCGCGCAGGCGGGTGGCATCGGTGCGTGCACCGGCACTGCTGATCGCGAACAGGCGCTGATCGGCTGCCAGCGCTGGCAGCGCCTGCGGCCCATAGGTCAGCAGGCCGTCGCTGACCATCAGGTATTCCTTCACCTCGGGCTGCGGCTGCCACTGCGCCAGCGCACTGGCACCGTCCGGCTGTACCGCCATCAACGCCCGGCGCAGTTCACTCCAGTCGCCGCTGCGGACACGGAAACGACGCACCTGCTCGGCGCGATCACGCAGCACGGTCAGCGCGACGTTGCCCTCGCCCATCGCCGCGAAGTAGCGATCGAGCAGCGCCAACTCGCGGGTGCGGTCGCGCTGGCCTGCAGAGCCGGAACCATCCCACAGCAGCCCCACTTCCGACGGCACACGGCGTGGCGCGGCCGACGTCGGTACGGGCAGCTGTGCCAGCAGGTAGTGACCGTCCTGCCAGCGGGCAACCTGCACCTGTGCCTTGCGCTCGGCCGGCAGCGTCCATTGCAGCTGGGTCGGCAACTGCGCGCCGCGACCTTGCCAGTGCAGGCGACCATCGGCGATGCGGAACGGTGCACTGCCAGCATCAGCACCCTTCGGTGCCTGCACGTCCAGTTCGACGGCAGCGGCGCCGGCGACGAACTGCAGCGGCAATGTCCAACGCCAGCCCTGCCCTGCGTATGCCAGCGGTTCGCGTACGACCAACTGCACGCGGCGGCTGCCGCCGGCGGGCAGCGGATACACGCGCAGCCGGAACTGGTTGCCAGCGGTCTGTTCCAGCAGGCCCGGATCGACGCCACGACGGGCGATCTCCTCGAACACCTGGCGACCGCGGTCCTTGGGCACCGGCACCGCCTCGCGCAGTTCGCCATTGATGTCCAGGGCAAAGCCGGTGATCTGCTGGCCCTCGCCCAGCGGGAACTGCAGTTCGCCCTCCAGCACGCGCTGATTGGGGTTGTGGAACTCCAGGGTGATCCGGGTCTGGGCGATGCCGGCCTGCACCTCGCCCTCGATGCGCGCCTGTCGCAGCTGCACGGGCTGTTCCGCCGCGGGTGCGATCAGCAACGGCGTGGACGTCATCGGCAGTGCCGGACGACGCGACGCCTGGGGCGAAGCCGGCCAGGTTGCCAGGGCCAACAGCAGTACGGTGCAGCAACGGGCGAAGACCATGACAGGACTCCAGTGGGATCGTGATTGCTAGAACGCACCAGACGGAGAGATGGGGTTAACGCGATTCGATGCTGGCTCTTGGCTGTCCCTGGGCGCACCATGTGCGACTTCCCGATCCCACGCAAGGATGCCCATGCGTTCTCCCCTGCTTCCCACCCTGCTGGCCCTGAGCTGGCCATTGGCCGCCGGCGCCGTCGATGCGCCTGCCGGGCTGTATTTCCAGCATCATGACTGGGTCCTGGCCTGCGACAACACCCGCACCTGCCGTGCGGCCGGCTATGCCAGTGGCGATGACAGCACCCTGAGCGTGCTGCTGACGCGGCAGGGCGGCCCCGATCAAGCCATCAGCGGCCGCGTGTCGTTGCAGCCGATCGATGACCAGCCGCAGGCCAAGGGCGCACTGCACCTGCGCATCCAGCAGCGTGATCTCGGCGTGCTGGCGCCGGCCAAGGACACAGGCACCTATGCGCTGAGCCCAACGCAGACCACCGCACTGCTGTCGGCGCTGGTGCGCGATGGCGGCATCACCGTTGTCGATACCGCCGGCCATGCGTGGCCGCTGTCGGACAAGGGCGCAGCAGCGGTGCTGTTGAAGACCGACGAGTTCCAGGGCCGCGTCGGTACGCCGGGCGCGGTGATGCGCAAGGGTACTGCGGCCGAAAGCAGCGTGCCTGCCGCCGTTGCCAAACCCGTGGTGCGCAAGGCAGCGACCTTGTCGACGCCGCCGGACGACCCGGCGTTCGCCAAGCTGGCCGCCTCACCGTCGCTGCGTGCAGCGCTGCGCGCCACCCTGAAAGAACCCAGCTGCGAAGGTCTGCTCGACGCCGACCCGGATGTTTCGATCAGCAATTCGCCACTGCAGATCCAGCGTCTGGATGCCAAGCACCTGCTGGTCAACGTTCCCTGCTGGCGCGCGGCCTACAACACCGGCGATGGTTACTGGGTCATCGGTGAGAAAGCGCCCTACCAGCCGCAGTGGGTGACCAGCGATGCGATCGACTACGGCGACGGGCAGATTGTCGCCTCGCACAAGGGCCGTGGTCTGGCCGACTGCGTGTCGGATGAAACGTGGACCTGGGATGGCACGCGCTTCGTCGCGACCTCAGCGATCAGCGGCGGCCTGTGCCGTGGCGTTCCCGGTGGAACCTGGGAACTGCCGACGCGGGTGACCGAGGTCCGCTGACCTCACAGAAAAAGGGGACGGAAGGGATCAAGTCGCAAACGGCAAACAAGGCACATTCGACTTAATCCCCTCCGTCCCCTTTTCTCATGCGGGCAGGCAGTGCTCGACGATCAGCTGGATAGCGGCGCCACCGCGATAGTCATCGCAGGCCAGGCGATAGGCCAGGTGAACATGTTTGCCTGGCGCGTTGCCGTGCCAACCACCGAAGTGGATCGCGTTGATCGTGCCCGCTACGCCAGGCAGGCGCAGTTCCAGCTTCAGATGCCGTTCCTTCAATACGCGCCAGTTGGCCACTTCGAAATGGCCGTCGAACAGTGGTTCGGGGAAACCCTGTCCCCACGGCCCGGCCAGACGCAGCGCATCGGCATGGCGATGATCGAGTTCGTCCGCTGCCAGTTCGCCATCACTGAGCACCTGCTGCTGCAGTGCCGCCGGGTCGAGCATTTCCAGCACGGTGGCGACGAACGCGGCTTCGAAGTCGGCCAGATGATCCAGACGCATGCTCAAGCCGGCAGCCATCGCATGACCGCCGAAGCGCTCGATCAAGCCAGGATGGCGTGCATCGACCAGCGCCAGCGCATCACGGATATGCAGGCCGGCGATCGAACGCGCTGAACCGCGCAGGGTGTCAGCGCCCGGTTCGGCCGGCGCGAACGCGATCACCGGACGATGCAGGCGATCCTTCATCTTCGACGCGACCAGGCCGACCACACCGGGGTGCCAATCGGCATCGAACAGGCAGGCCGCCACCGGACGCTGCCCTGCGGTATCGAGCACCACCCGTGACAGCGCCTGTTCGGCGTCATCGGTCATCGACTGCTGCACCGCACGCCGCTCGGCGTTGATCTGCTCCAGCGTCTGCGCGATGTCACGGGCCTGCCGCGGATCTTCGGTGAGCAGCAGCGCGATACCCAGCGCCATATCTTCCAGCCGACCGGCCGCGTTCAAGCGCGGGCCGAGCCCGAAGCCGATATCGGTGGCGGTCAGTCGCGCGGCGTCGCGGCCACTGGCCTCGATCAGCGCCTTCAGGCCGACGCAGCCCTGGCCGTTGCGCAGCCGCCGCAGCCCCGCGCTGACCAGGGCGCGGTTGTTGGCATCCAGCACCACCAGGTCGGCCACGGTGCCCACGGCCACCAGATCCAGCAGCGTGGTCAGGTCCGGACCTTTGCCATCGGCAAATACACCCGCCTCGCGCATCCGCCGACGCAGCGCCATCAGCACGTAGAAGATCACGCCGACGCCGGCCAGCGACTTGCTTGGGAAGGCGTCGCCGTCCAGATTGGGGTCGACGATGACATCGGCGGGTGGCAGCTGCGGACCGGGCAGATGGTGATCGGTCACCAGGACCTGCCAGCCACGCGCCTTGGCTGCGGTGACGCCGGCATGACAGGCGATTCCGTGATCGACGGTGACCAGCAGATCGGGCTGCAGCGCAGCCAGCTCGTCCACCAGCGACGGTGACAGGCCGTAACCGTGCACCATGCGGTTGGGCACGGCGTGGAAGACATGCTGCGCGCCGAGCATGCGCAGACCGCGCACGCCGACCGCGCAGGCGGTTGCGCCGTCGCAGTCGAAATCACCGACCACCAGGATGCGCTTGTCAGCGGCGACGGCCTGGACCAGCAGGTCCACGGCCGCATCGATTCCGGTCAGCAGCTCCGGCGCATGCAGGTTGCCCAGCTTGGGCAACGCCAGCTCCGGGGTGTGCGCTCCGCGTGCGGCGTACAGGCGGGCCAACAGTGGCAGCGTGCCGTCCGGCCAGGCGCCGGGTACGGCGACATCGCGGCGGCGGATCGTCGGGGTATCGGAAGACGGCTGCGCAGCATCGGCGGCAAGGGACATCGGCATCGCCGGGTTAGAAGACCCGGCCATGATACCCCGCTCGGCTTGTCAGGCTCTCCGCAGGCTTGGCGCAGGCTTGGCGCAGGCGGGGTGATCGCCCATGCTTGTTCGCTTCTGAAAAGGAATTCGCCATGTATCGCCCGCTGTCCGTACTGCTGGCCAGTCTCTTGCTGCCACTTGCCTCCCACGCCGGAAACACACCGTTGGAACCCGGTATCGAGTTCGTGCACCACGACTGGTTCCTGGCCTGCGACAACACCGGCACCTGCCGTGCGGCCGGCTATGGCCCGGAGAACGCGGACAGCCTGCTGGGCTTGATGCTGGAACGTGCCGGTGGTCCCGGCACGGCAGTGAAGGTGCGGCTGCGGGTCGGTGAGGATGGCGAAAGTGCAATGCCTGAAGGATCGATGCGCCTGCAGGTGAACGGCCGTGATCTGGGCGCTGTGCAGGACACCGGGGCAGACGAAGCAGTGACGCTGCGACCAGCGCAGGTTGAAGCCCTGCTCGCCGCCCTGCCCGGCCAGGCCCGCATCGAGGTGATCGACAGCAGGGGCACGCGCTGGCCGATTTCCGATCGTGGTGCCGCCGCCGTACTGTTGAAAATGGACGAGGCACAAGGGCGCGTGGGCACGCCCGGCGCCCTGATACGGCATGGCGCGCGTGCCGAAGCGAGCGTGCCGGCTGCGCGCGCCAGGCCTGTGATCGTGAGCGCGGCGCTGACGGCGCCACGCTCCGAAGACAGCGCCTTGGGCAGCAGCGAAGCGCTGCGCGACGCGCTGATTGCCACGCTCGGCGACAGCGAAGACTGCCCGCGCCTGATCGAGTACAAGGGAGCCCCGGAGCTGGTGA
>NZ_QAIJ01000105.1:0-25540 GCF_003060985.1 Stenotrophomonas sp. HMWF023 | reverse complement strand
CTGCGTTACAACCCGCATTCGGTGGTGGAAGGCATGGCGATCGCCTGCTACGCCACCGGTTCCACCGTGGGTTACAACTACCTGCGCGGTGAGTTCCATCACGAGCCGTTCGAGCACTTCGAACAGGCCCTGGCCGACGCCTATGCAAACGGCTGGCTGGGCAAGAACGTGATGGGCTCGGGCGTGGATATCGATATCTACGGCGCCCTCGGTGCCGGCGCCTACATCTGCGGTGAAGAAACCGCGCTGATGGAATCGCTGGAAGGCAAGAAGGGCCAGCCGCGCTACAAGCCGCCGTTCCCGGCCAACTTCGGTCTGTACGGCAAGCCGTCGACGATCAACAACACCGAAACCTATGGTTCGGTGCCGGCGATCATCCGCAATGGTCCCGAGTGGTTCAAGGGCCTGAGCCTGACCGCCAATGGCGGCCCGAAGTGCTTCTCGGTGTCCGGCTGCGTGCAGAAGGGCGGCAACTTCGAAGTGCCGCTCGGTACCACCTTCGACGACCTGCTGGAAATGGCTGGCGGCCTCAAGCCGGGCCGCAAGCTCAAGGGCGCGATCCCGGGCGGCGTGTCCATGCCGGTGCTGACCGCGGCCGAGCTGAAGGGCCTGCCGATGGACTACGACACCATCCGTGCGCTGGGCTCCGGCCTGGGTTCCGGTGCGGTCGTGGTGCTGGATGACAGCGTCTGCTGCGTCAAGTTCGCTTGCCGCATCAGCCAGTTCTTCCACAAGGAATCCTGTGGCCAGTGCACCCCGTGCCGCGAAGGTACCGGCTGGATGCATCGCGTGCTGGAGCGCATCGTTGCCGGCAAGGCCACGATGGAAGACCTGCACCAGTTGAAGACCGTGGCCGGTCAGATCGAAGGCCACACCATCTGTGCGTTCGGCGAAGCGGCGGCGTGGCCCATCCAGGGCTTCCTGCGCCAGTTCTGGGACGAATTCGAGTACTACATCGTCAACGGTCATTCGATGGTTGACGGCAAGAAGGTGGAGGCAGCCGCTGCATGAGCGCGCAACCCAATAATCCTGGAGTGACCCCCAGCGTGCCACCGGACCACGTCACCATCGAGATCGATGGCCGGTCGCTGGTCGTGCCCAAGGGTTCGATGATCATCCAGGCCGCCGACAAGGCGGGCATTTCGATTCCGCGCTTCTGCTACCACGAGAAGCTGCCGATCGCTGCCAACTGCCGCATGTGCCTGGTCGACGTGGAGAAGTCGCCGAAGCCGGCGCCGGCCTGCGCCACGCCGGTGATGGATGGCATGAAGGTCGCCACCCGCAGTGAGAAGGCGCTGAAGTTCCAGCGCTCGGTGATGGAGTTCCTGCTGATCAACCACCCGCTGGATTGCCCGATCTGCGATCAGGGCGGCGAGTGCGAGCTGCAGGACGTGTCGCTGGGTTACGGCCGTTCGGTCAGCCGCTTCAACGAGCGCAAGCGCGTGGTGGCTGACGAGGACATGGGGCCGCTGGTCGCCACCGAGATGACCCGCTGCATCCAGTGCACCCGCTGCGTCCGCTTCACCGCCGACGTCGCCGGTACCTACGAACTGGGTGGCATGTACCGCGGTGAAAACCTGCAGATCGGTACCTACGACGGCAAGCCGCTGACCACCGAGCTTTCGGGCAATGTGGTTGACGTATGCCCGGTCGGTGCGCTGACCAACAAGGTGTTCCAGTTCCGCGCCCGTCCGTGGGAACTGACTGCGCGCGAATCGCTGGGCTACCACGACGCGATGGGCTCGAACCTGTTCCTGCACGTGCGTCGCGGCGAAGTGCTGCGTACCGTGCCGCGCGACAACGAGTCGGTCAACGAGTGCTGGCTGTCCGATCGTGACCGTTATTCGCACCAGGGCCTGTACAGCGAAGACCGTGCGGTCAAGCCGCTGCGCAAGGTCAATGGCGAGTGGAAGGAAGTGAGCTGGGCTGAAGGCCTGGCCGCGGCCGCCGAGATCCTCAAGGCCAACCAGGGCGACAACCTGGGCGTGCTGGTGCACCCGTCGACCTCGAACGAAGAGGGCGCACTGCTGGCCCGCCTGGCCACGGGCCTGGGTTCAAGCAACATCGACCACCGCATCAACAACCGCGACTTCTCCGACGCCGCCACCGCCGAAGTGTTCGGCCTGCCGCTGGCCGAGATCGAAGGCGCGGACCGCATCGTCGTGCTCGGCAGCAACATCCGCCACGAGCTGCCGCTGCTGCACGCCCGCCTGCGCAAGGCGCAGACGACCAACGGCGCGAAGATCCACGTGGTCAACCCGGTCGACTTCGACTTCGCGTTCAGCGTTGCCGGCAAGCAGATCGTGGCTCCGTCGAAGCTCGCCGATGCGCTCGCCAACGCCGAGCTGCGTTCTGCAGTGCAGGGCGGTACCAACACCGTGCTGATCGTTGGTGGCATCGCCGAGAACCATCCGCAGGCTGCCGCGATCCGTGCCGCTGCGCGTGACTTCGCCGCCGCCACCGGTGCCAAGCTGTGCCGTATCCCGCAGGGCGCCAACGCGATCGGCCTGACCCGCGCCGGCGTGCTGCCGGCTGGCAAGGACGTCGCCGCGATGCTGGCCGATCCGCGCAAGGCCTACGTGGTCTACGGCCTGGAACCGGGCCTGGACTTCGCCGATGCTCCGGCTGCGCGCAAGGCGCTGCTCGGCGCACAGGTGGTGGCCTTCAGCCAGTTCGCCTGCGCCTCGACCCGCGACGTCGCCGACGTGATCCTGCCGATCGGTGCGGTGCCGGAAATCGATGCCACCCTGACCAACCTCGATGGTCGCGAGCAGTCGGCCCGCGCCGGCGGCAAGCTGCCGGGCGAGGCCCGCGAGGGCTGGCGCGTGCTGCGTGCGCTCGGCGGTGACCTGGCCGTGGCCGGTTTCGAGTTCGTCGACCTGGCCGGCCTGCGCGCCAGCCTGGCACCGGTGACCGTGCAGGTGTCCGCGTCGGCACAGCCGGTGCTGGCAGGCGAGGGCATGGAAGTGGCCTCGACCGCTGCGATCTACCGCACCGATGCGGTTGTCCGTCGCGCGGCGGCGCTGCAGTCGCATCCGCTCAACAACGCCCCGCGCATCGTGCTCAACGCTGACGATGCCGCCCGCCTGCAGCTGCAGGAAGGGCAGATGGCCAAGGTCGGCACCGATGCCGGCAAGGCCACCCTGCCGGTGGTGGTCGATGCCCGCGTCGCTGCGGGTTCGGTCTGGATTGAATCGGGCCACGGCGCAACCGCGCCGCTGGGTGCCGCTCGTGTTTCGGTGGTGGCTGCATGAACGAATTGCTGATTAACGCGGTCGATCCGCTGCACCAGTGGCTGCTTGGCCTCGGTGACATCGGCGCGCTGATCTGGATCATCCTGAAGATCCTGGTGATCACCGTTCCGGTGATCGTCTCGGTGGCCTTCTACGTGGTCTGGGAACGCAAGCTGATCGGCTGGATGCACGTCCGCCACGGCCCGATGTATGTGGGCATGGGCATCTTCCAGGCCTTCGCCGACGTCTTCAAGCTGCTGTTCAAGGAAGTCCTGCAGCCCAGCAGCGCCAACAAGGCGATCTTCCTGCTGGCGCCGCTGATCACCCTGGCCCCGGCCTTTGCGGCCTGGTCGGTGGTGCCGTTCGACAACCAGCTGGTGCTGTCCAACGCCAACGCCGGTCTGCTGTACCTGCTGGCGATGACCTCGCTGGGCATCTACGGCGTGATCCTGGCCGGTTGGGCATCCAACTCGAAGTACGCGTTCCTCGGCGCCATGCGCGCCTCGGCACAGATGATCAGCTACGAAATCGCGATGGGCTTTGCCCTGGTCGGCGTGATGATCGCTTCGGGCAGCCTCAACCTCAGCAACATCGTGATGGCCCAGGCTGGCAGCTCCGGCTTCTTCGACTGGTTCCTGATCCCGCTGTTCCCGCTGTTCATCGTGTACTGGGTGTCCGGCGTTGCCGAAACCAACCGCGCGCCGTTCGACGTGGTGGAAGGCGAGTCGGAAATCGTCGCCGGCCACATGGTCGAGTACTCCGGCGGTGCGTTCGCCCTGTTCTTCCTGGCCGAATACGCCAACATGATCCTGATCAGCTTCCTGATCTCGATCTTCTTCCTCGGCGGCTGGCTGAGCCCGATCCAGGGCTGGGTCAACCCGGGCGAGATCTCGCCGTTCATCGACTGGATCTGGAAGGGCGGCTGGCCGTGGCTGTTCGTCAAGGTCTTCTTCTTCGCCAGTGCCTACATCTGGTTCCGAGCAAGCTTCCCGCGCTTCCGCTATGACCAGATCATGCGCCTGGGCTGGAAGGTCTTCATCCCGCTGACCATTTTCTGGATCGCGGTTACCGCCGTCATGGTGTTCTTCGGCGTGATTCAAAAGGGCGTCTAAGTGATGAACAGGATTACCCATTACTTCAAGAGCCTGCTGCTGCTCGAACTGCTGGCCGGTCTCTGGCTGACGCTGAAGTACAGCTTCAAGCCGAAGTACACGATGATGTACCCGATGGAGAAGTTCCCGCAGTCGCCGCGCTTCCGTGGCCTGCACGCCCTGCGCCGTTATCCCAACGGTGAAGAGCGCTGCATCGCCTGCAAGCTGTGCGAAGCGGTGTGCCCGGCATTGGCCATCACCATCGATTCGGCCAAGCGCGAGGACGGCACCCGCCGTACCACGCGCTACGACATCGATCTGTTCAAGTGCATCTTCTGCGGCTTCTGTGAGGAAAGCTGCCCGGTGGACTCGATCGTCGAGACCCACATCCTCGAGTACCACTTCGAGAATCGTGGCGAAAACATCGTTACCAAGCCGCAGCTGCTGGCCCTGGGCGACCGTCTCGAATCCGAGATCGCCGAGCGTCGTGCCGCCGATGCCGCTTACCGCTGAGGTCGAGAGATGGATTGGGTAAATATCGCTTTCTGGGTCTTCGCCATCGCGGCAACGGTTTCGGCCGCTGCGGTGATCAGCGTGCGCAACCCCGTGCATGCTGTCCTGTGCCTGGTGCTGACCTTCTTCTCCATCGCCTGCGTGTGGCTGCTGGTCGGCGCCGAGTTCCTCGGCGTGGCACTGGTGCTGGTCTACGTTGGTGCGGTGATGGTGTTGTTCCTGTTCGTGGTGATGATGCTCGACATCGACCCGGACAAGCTGCGTGAGGGCTGGGTGCGCTACCTGCCGGTCGGCCTGATCGTGGCCGTGGCCATGCTGGTGCAGATGCTGATCCTGATCGGCGTGAAGGGCAGGACGGTCAACCCGTTCCCGGCCGACAACGCCGCCGCGCTCGCCGCCGACAGCTCCAACGTCACCTGGCTGGCACGCAGCCTGTTCACCGAGTACCTGCTGCCGTTCGAGTTCGCCGCCGTCATCCTGACCGTGGCCGTGGTCGCCGCGGTGATGCTGACCCTGCGCCGTCGTGAGGGCCTGAAGACGCAGAACCCGTCGCAGCAGACCATGGTCAAGGCACACGACCGCCTGCGCGTGGTCAAGATGGACGTCGAGCAGCCGCTGATCCACAGCAACACCAAGCCGGCCGCTGGCGACGAGGAGACCAAGGCATGATCACTCTGGGCCACATCCTGGCGCTGGGCGCGGTGCTGTTCTGCATCAGCCTCGCCGGCATCTTCCTCAACCGCAAGAACATCATCGTCCTGCTGATGTCCATCGAGTTGATGCTGCTGTCGGTCAACATCAATTTCGTCGGGTTCTCGCGGGAACTGGGGGACACGGCCGGCCAGCTGTTCGTGTTCTTCATCCTGACCGTGGCTGCTGCCGAGGCCGCCATCGGCCTGGCGATCCTGGTGACCCTGTTCCGTACACGCCGAACGATCAATGTCGGCGAAGTCGATTCGTTGAAGGGCTGATCCACAGATGGAAATCACTCTCTCCAAGAGTCTGTTGATCGCAGTGGTGCTTGCACCGCTGTTCGGCAGCATCATCGCCGGCCTGTTCGGTCGCCAGGTCAAGCGCTTCGGCGCGCAGACCATCACGATCCTCGGTGTCGCGGTTGCCTGCGGCCTGTCGATGCACACGCTCTACCAGCTGCTGTGGGGCGGGGCGCAGCCGTTCAACGAGAACCTGTACACGTTCTTCGAAGTCGGCCAGTACTCAGCTCATGTCGGCTTCATGGTCGACAAGCTGACCGCGATGATGATGGTGGTGGTGACCTTCGTGTCGCTGCTGGTCCATATCTACACGATCGGCTACATGCAGGACGATCCGGGTTACCAGCGGTTCTTCAGCTACATCTCGCTGTTCACCTTCTCGATGCTCACCCTGGTGATGAGCAACAACTTCCTGCAGCTGTTCTTCGGCTGGGAAGCGGTGGGCCTGGTGTCGTACCTGCTGATCGGCTTCTGGTTCAAGCGCCCGACCGCGATCTTCGCCAACATGAAGGCGTTCCTGGTCAACCGCGTCGGTGACTTCGGCTTCCTGCTGGGCATCGCCGGTGTGTTGTGGGTGTTCGGCACCCTGGATTACTCGCAGGTGTTCTCGCAGGCCGGCATGCTCGCCGATCCGCGCGCCCAGCTGCAGATCTGGGACGGCACCATGTTCGGCATGCAGCTGCTCAACGAGCCGGTGATCTGGTCGATCGCCACCGTCATCTGTATCGGCCTGTTCATCGGCGCCATGGGCAAGTCGGCGCAGGTTCCGCTGCACGTGTGGCTGCCTGACTCGATGGAAGGCCCAACCCCGATCTCGGCACTGATCCACGCCGCGACGATGGTGACCGCCGGTATCTTCATGGTCACCCGCATGTCGCCGTTGTTCGAGCTGTCGCAGACTGCGTTGAACTTCATCCTGTTCATCGGTGCCACCACTGCGTTCTTCACCGGCCTGATCGGCATCGTGCAGAACGACATCAAGCGCGTCGTCGCGTACTCCACGCTGTCGCAGCTGGGTTACATGACCGTCGCCCTGGGCGTGTCGGCGTACTCCGCTGCCGTGTTCCACCTGATGACCCACGCCTTCTTCAAGGCGCTGCTGTTCCTGGGTGCCGGCTCGGTCATCATCGCGATGCACCACGAGCAGGACATGCGCAAGATGGGCGGCCTGCGCAAGTACATGCCGATTACCTTCATCACCATGTGGATCGGCACCCTGGCCTTGGTCGGTACGCCGTTCTTCTCCGGCTTCTACTCGAAGGACACCATCATCGAGGCTGCCGAGATCCACGCCCACATGCAGAACAGCTGGGTGGCCACTTATGGCTACTGGGCGGTGCTGGGTGGCGTGCTGGTGACCAGCTTCTACAGCTTCCGTCTGCTGTTCCTGACCTTCCACGGCAAGGAACGCTTCCGCGACGCACATGACGCTCATGGCGACGGCCATGCAGATGGGCACGCCGGTCATGGTCATGACGACCACCATGCCGCCGACGCACACCATGCCGACGCGCATGACGACCACGGCCATGGCCACGGTCCGCATGAGCCGCATGAAACGCCGTGGGTGGTGACGCTGCCGCTGATCCTGCTGGCCATCCCGTCGATCGCCATCGGTTTCTTCAGCATCGGTCCGATGCTGCATGGCACCGACTGGGCCGGTCACCACGCCCATGCGGCGATCAAGGGCCAGGTCAACACGTTCTTCACCGGCATCGTCGATTTTTACGATCCGGCCAAGAACACCGTGGCCTTCCTGGGCGAGGAGTTCCATGGTCCGGTGGCGTTCGCGCTGCACGGCATGATGCTGCCGCCGTTCTGGCTGACCCTGGCAGGCTTCCTGCTGGCTGCGTTGTTCTACCTGTGGAAGCCGGACCTGTCGGGCAAGGCGCGCAAGACCTTCGCCCCGGTGGTGTCCGTGCTGGAAAACAAGTACGGCTTCGACAAGCTGTGGATCGATGGCCTCGCCGGTGGCAGCGTCAAGCTGGGCAAGGTCTCGCGCTGGATCGACAGCAACATCGTCGACGGCGTGGTCAATCTCTCGGCACGTGTTGTGGACGTCGCAGCCAGCGTGCTGCGCCGTACCCAATCCGGTTTCCTCTATCACTACGCCTTCGCGATGATCATCGGCCTGATTGCCCTCCTGGGCGTGCTGATGCATTACCTGCGTTGATGACCTGTACGGAATAAGAAGACGTGTCGAACTGGCCTCTACTCAGTGTCCTCATCTGGCTGCCGATCCTCGGCGGTGCCCTGATCCTTGCGATCCGTGATGCGCAGACCGCCCGCTGGGCGTCGCTGGGCGTCGCGGTGCTGACCTTCGTGGCGAGTCTCTCGCTGCTGGGCGGCTACAACCCGGGCATCGACGCGCTGCAGTTCGTCGAGACCCACGCCTGGATCCCGACCTACAACATCGGCTACAACCTGGGCGTGGACGGCATCGCCGTAGCGCTGATCCTGCTGACCACGCTGGTCAGCGTGCTCGCCCTGATCGGCGCCTGGAGCGCGATCGACAAGCGCGTGAACCAGTACGTGGCGGCCTTCCTGATCCTGGAAGGTGTCACCGTCGGTATCTTCTCGGCCACGGACGCGATGCTGTTCTACGTGTTCTTCGAGGCGATGCTGATTCCGATGTTCCTGATCATCGGTGTCTGGGGCGGCCCGCGCCGCATCTACGCCGCGCTGAAGTTCTTCCTGTACACCTTCCTCGGCTCGGTGCTGATGCTGGTGGCGCTGATCTACCTGTACATGAAGGGCGGCAGCTTCCAGCTGGCCGACCTCTATGCACTGCAGCTGTCGGGCAAGGAACAGACCTGGATCTTCTTCGCCTTCCTGATCGCGTTCGCGGTCAAGGTGCCGATGTTCCCGGTGCACACCTGGCTGCCGGACGCGCACGTGGAAGCGCCGACCGCCGGTTCGGTGATCCTGGCCGCCATCGCGCTGAAGATCGGTGGCTACGGCTTCCTGCGCTTCAACCTGCCGATCGTCCCCGATGCGTCGCAGGAGTGGGCATGGCTGGTCATCGCACTGTCGCTGATCGCGGTGATCTACGTCGGCCTGGTCGCCCTGGTGCAGGACGACATGAAGAAGCTGATCGCCTATTCGTCGATCGCGCACATGGGCTTCGTCACCCTGGGCACCTTCATTGCCCTGTGGCTGGTGCGTGAAGCCGGCAACGTCGATGCGGCCCGCTTGGGCCTGCAGGGCGCCATGGTGCAGATGATCTCGCACGGCTTCGTGTCCGGCGCGATGTTCTCCTGCGTCGGCGTGCTGTACGACCGCATGCACAGCCGCCGCATCGCCGATTACGGCGGCGTGGTCAACGTGATGCCCTGGTTCGCCACCTTCGCCATGCTGTTCTTCATGGCCAATGCGGGCCTGCCGGGTACCAGCGGTTTCGTCGGCGAGTTCATGGTCATCCTCGCGGCGTTCCAGCGGAACCCGTGGATCGCCCTGGGCGCAGCCACCACCCTGATCATCGGCGCGGCCTACACCCTGTGGCTGTACAAGCGCGTCTTCTTCGGCGAGGTGGCCAACAGCCACGTCGCCGAACTGAAGGACATCAACGGCCGCGAATGGCTGGTGCTGGGCGTGTTCGCCGTTGGCGTGCTGGCTCTGGGCATCTACCCCAAGCCGCTGACCGACCTGATGGAGCCCTCGATCGCAAAGCTGGCGATGCAGATCGCATCCAGCAAGTTGCTGTAATTCCAGGATTTGATGATGACCACCTCGCCGCTGCTGCCACTGACCGCCGCTGACCTGCCACCGCTCGCTCCCGAGCTGGTGCTGATCGGCAGCGCCTTCGCCCTGATGATCCTCGACCTGTTCGTCAGTGAACGGAACAAGATCGTCACCCACCTGTTCTCGGTCGCCGCACTGGCCGTGGTGCTGTTCATGCTGGCCACCGGCGTGGGCGGGCAGGGGGAGGTCTTCCATGGCATGTTCGTGCGCGATACCGCCGCGGACGTGATGAAGACCGGGATCGTGCTGCTCAGCGGCCTGACCCTGATCTACGGCTGGGGCTACCTGCGCGAGCGCAAGCTGTTCCAGGGTGAGATTCCGGTGCTGATCCTGTTCGGTACCGCCGGCATGATGATCCTGGTCTCCGCCGGCAGCCTGCTGATGGTGTACCTGGGCCTGGAACTGCTGGCCCTGTGCTCCTACGCGCTGGTCGCCAGCAACCGCGAAAGCGGCCTGGCCTCGGAAGCGGCGATGAAATACATCGTCCTCGGCTCGCTGGCTTCGGGCCTGCTGCTGTACGGCATGTCGCTGATCTACGGCGCCACCGGCAGCCTGCACCTGGATGCCATCCAGGCTGCCATCCCGCACTCGGAAGAGCGCGTACTGCTGATCACCGGCGCGGTGTTCATGATTGCCGGTGTTGCCTTCAAGCTGGGTGCCGCACCGTTCCACATGTGGCTGCCGGACGTGTACCAGGGTGCACCAGCACCGATCGCGCTGTTCATCAGCTCGGCACCGAAGCTGGCCGCCTTCGGCATGGCCTATCGCCTGTTGGAAATGGGCGTGGGCCCGCTGTCGACCGAACTGCAGCTGATGATTGCCGGCCTGGCCGCGTTGTCGCTGGTGATCGGCAACCTGATGGCCATCGCACAGAGCAACCTCAAGCGCATGCTGGCGTTCTCCACCGTGTCGCACATCGGCTTCCTGCTGATGGGCATCGCCGGTGGCGGTTCGCAGGGTTATGCGGCTGCGCTGTTCTACGCCCTGGCCTACGCGATCATGTCGACCGCAGCCTTCGGCGCGATCATCGCACTGTCGCGTGCCGGCTTCGAGGCCGAGAACATCGAGGACTTCAAGGGCCTGAACGCCCGCAACCCGTGGATGGCCGGCCTGGTGCTGTGCATCATGGCGTCGCTGGCAGGCATCCCGCCGTTCCTTGGTTTCTGGACCAAGCTGGCCGTGCTCGGCGCAGCCATCAACGGTGGCCTGTTGTGGCTGGCGATCCTGGGCGTGCTGTGCGCCGTGGTCGGCTGCTTCTACTACCTGCGCGTCATCAAGGTCATGTACTTCGATGAGCCGGTGGGCGAGGCCATGCCGCGCAGCAAGGACCGCGTGCTGGGTGTGGTGCTGGGCGTGAACGCACTGGCATTGCTGGCGCTGGGCCTGGCTTGGAACCCGATCATGGTCTGGTGCCAGCAGGCATTTGCGCATCTTGCATAAAAGTTGACACAAAGCTGCGCGATTCGTGTAATATACGCAGCTTGAGTTGTCACTGCAGCGGTTCAGCCAGAACATCGTTGCGGAGCGCCTCCCTCGCCAGAGTGGGGCAGCGGTTCAAACACTTCCGGTGCGGGGTGGAGCAGTCTGGCAGCTCGTCGGGCTCATAACCCGAAGGTCGCAGGTTCAAATCCTGCCCCCGCTACCAACACATCGAATCGGCGCCAACCAGTTCGATGAATGAGGAAAAGCTTGCAGGTTTTGAAGTTATCCCTCATAATTCCGCTTCTGATGCGGGGTGGAGCAGTCTGGCAGCTCGTCGGGCTCATAACCCGAAGGTCGCAGGTTCAAATCCTGCCCCCGCTACCAAGTAAAGAATGCGCCTTCGAAGCTCTGCTTCGAGGGCGTTTTTCTTTGCGGCTTCCGTCGATCCGCCGGGCGTGGCCCGGCGCTGCCATCGCGCGGTCACCCGGTAGCGCCGGGCCATGCCCGGCGAGCGCAGCGAAGGGTTTCAGGACGGCCGCAGCCTTGCACCAGAGCGGTGCAGGGGCTATCATCAGCGGCCTAGAAGTACCCCTGACGGCGGCGCTCCCCATCGGAGATCCACCCGGAAGGAGGGCCGCAGCACGCTTGTTCGGCGCGCTGCAACCGGAATCCAGTCACCGGAGTCTTTCCGGAAAAGGGGCCCAGCGGGCCCTTCGTCGTTTTCGGGGCGTCATGTTTCCATGCTGGCCAAGGCCGGCACCCAACCAAGAGATCAAGGCAGGCTGTGAGCGACAAGGCAACCGACATCGCGAATCTGCTCGCCCCGACCGTTGTGTCGCTGGGCCTGGAGCTGCTGGGCGTTGAGTATCTGCCGGCCCCCGGCGGTGCGACCCTTCGCCTTTACATCGACGTGCCGCTGGCGGAACAGCCCGAGCGCATCATCAATGTGGACGACTGTGAGCGGGTAAGCCGCGAAGTCTCTGCGCAGATGGACGTCGAGGACCCGATCAGCGGCAATTACACGCTGGAAGTGTCCTCGCCGGGCGTGGATCGCCCGCTGTTCAACCTGGAGCAGTTCGGTCGTCACCTCGGCGAATCGGCCAAGGTCACCCTGAAGCTGCCGCAGGAAAACCGCCGTCGCCTGCAGGGTCGCATCGATGCGATCGACGAGGCGCAGGGCAGCATCACCTTCATCGTCGACAACACCGCACTGGTGGTGTCGGCCGACAACATCGACAAGGCGCGGATCATGCCTGACTGGGTGGCGCTGGGGCTGGCCCCGAGCAAGCCGACCGGTCCGGCACCGAAGCGTCCGAAGCCGAACAAGAATTCTTCTTCCAACGAGCCGGCGGCAAAGAAGCCGCGCGCGGAGTGAGCCAATGAGCAAGGAACTGTTGCTGGTAGTGGACGCGGTCGCCAACGAGAAGGGCGTGCCGCGTGAAGTAATCTTCGATGCCATCGAGGCCGCGCTGGCCTCGGCAGCGAAGAAGCGCTATCCCGACGAGGAAGTGCTGACCCGCGTGGTCATCGACCACAAGGATGGCAACTACGAAACCTACCGCCGCTGGGAAGTGGTGGCCGATGACGTAGTGATGGAATCGCCGGATCGCCAGATCCGCCTGATGGACGCGATCGACGAAGCCGAAGGCGTGGACGTCGGCGATTACATCGAAGAGCAGATCGAGAACCCGGACTTCGGTCGCATCGCCGCCCAGGCCGCCAAGCAGGTGATCGTGCAGCGCGTGCGCGAAGCCGAGCGCCAGCAGGTTGTCGATGCGTGGGCCGACCGTGTGGGCGAGCTGATCACCGGTGTGGTCAAGCGCGCCGAGCGCGGCAACATCTATGTCGACCTTGGCGGCAACGCCGAGGGTTTCATTCCGAAGGACAAGGGCATTCCGCGTGACGTCCTGCGTGCCGGCGACCGCGTCCGCGGTTACCTGGCCGAAGTGCGTTCGGAGCCGCGTGGCCCGCAGCTGTTCATCAGCCGCGCCGCACCGGAATTCATGATCGAGCTGTTCAAGCTGGAAGTGCCGGAAGTCGGTCAGGGCCTGGTGGAAATCAAGGCCTGTGCCCGCGATCCGGGCGACCGCGCCAAGATCGCCGTGCTCGCCCACGACCAGCGCACCGATCCGATCGGCGCCTGCATCGGCATGCGTGGTTCGCGCGTGCAGGCCGTGTCCAACGAGCTCAATGGCGAGCGCGTGGACATCGTCCTGTGGAACGAGAACCCGGCCAACTTCGTCATCAATGCGATGGCGCCGGCCGAAGTGCAGTCGATCATCGTCGATGAAGACAAGCATTCGATGGACCTGGCCGTTGCTGAAGACCGCCTGGCCCAGGCGATCGGCAAGGGCGGCCAGAACGTGCGCCTGGCCAGCCGCCTGACCGGCTGGCAGCTCAACGTGATGACCCAGGACCAGGTGACCGCCAAGTCGGAAGCCGAGCAGGCTTCGGCCCGCCAGCTGTTCATGGACAAGCTGGAAGTGGACGAGGAAATCGCTGGCATCCTGGTCAGCGAAGGCTTCGGCACGGTCGAGGAAATTGCATATGTACCGGTCGGCGAACTGCTGGCCGTGGAAGGTTTCGACGAAGACATCGTCGAAGAGCTGCGCGCACGTGCCCGCGATGCGCTGCTCAATGAGGCCCTGGCAGTCGAGGAAGGCCTGGAGGACGGCCAGCCGGCACAGGACCTGCTGTCCCTGAAGGGCATGGACGAAGCCACCGCATATGCGTTGGCCGGCCACGGCGTGCGTACCAGCGAGGACTTGTCCGACCTGGCCGCCGACGAGGTCATGGACTTCGGCATTGAAGGGCTGGACCAGGAGCGCGCCGCGGCGCTGATCCTGGCCGCGCGTGCCGAGGAAATCGCCCGACTGGAACGCGGCGAATGAGCCGGCAATGAACAGGGCCCTGAGCCGATCAGGGCGTAGAATCCGCGCCACCTCCAGATGCGGGGGGGCGCCCACAAGATCATAGGATCCGAATGTCGCAGCAAACCACCATCCGCAAGCTTGCTGAACTGGTCAATACACCGGTCGAAAAACTGCTGGAACAGCTGGCTGGTGCCGGCATGAAGTTCAGCGGTCCCGACCAGGTCGTGACCAGCTCCGAGAAAGTGAAGCTCCTGGGCTTCCTTCGTCGCTCGCACGGCAAGCCCGAGCAGGCCCCGGAAGAGACTGATCAGTCTGCCAAGAAGATCACCCTCAACCGTCGCAAGCAACAGGAAGTGACGGTCAGTTCCGGTCGCAGCAAGACAACCGTGAACGTGGAAGTGCGCCAGAAGCGCACCTACGTCAAGGATGGTGCGCGTGCGATGACCCCGGACGAAGAGCGTGCCGACATCCTGCGCAAGCTGGAAGAGTCGCGCGCACGCAACCTTGCCGAGCAGCAGGCCCTGGCCGAGAAGGACCGCCTGCGTGACGAGGCCATCGTCCGTGCACGCGAGGAAGAGGTCGCTGCCAAGGAGCGTGCCGAGGCCGAGAAGAAGGCGGCCGAGGAAGCTGCGGTTGCCGCCAAGGCTGCCGAGGCCCTGGCTGCCAGCAAGCCCAAGGTGCGTGCTCCGATCGACGAAACCGCGCCGCGCCCGCCGCGCGCTCCGGCCGCAGCCCCGGCTGCTCCGCGTAGTGCAGCACCGCCGCGCAGCGACGACCGCAACAACCGCAACGCGCCGCGCAACGAGCGTGGACCGGGTGACCGCTTTGCCGGTCAGATGCACCTGTCCGCCGCCGATCGTGCGCGCCGTGGCAACAGCAACAACAGCAACAACCGTGGTCGCCCGGGCAGCCGTCCGACGTCCGGCCGTCGCGACATGTCGCGCGGCGGTGGCAACTCCGGCCCGCACGCCTTCGAGCGTCCGACCGCACCGGTCGTGCGTGAAGTGGCGATCGGCGACACCATCACCGTGGCCGACCTGGCGCAGAAGCTCGCGCTGAAGGGCGGCGAGGTGGTGAAGGCGCTGTTCAAGATGGGCGTGATGGCCACCATCACCCAGTCCATCGACCACGACACCGCGGCACTGGTCACCGAAGAGCTGGGCCACAAGGCGATCCGCGCCAGCGACAACGACGCCGAAGACGCGCTGTTGGCATCGGCGGGTGAGAACAAGGGCGAGGTCGTGCAGCGTCCGCCGGTGGTCACCATCATGGGCCACGTCGACCACGGCAAGACCTCGCTGCTGGATTACATCCGTCGCACCAAGGTCGCCACCGGCGAAGCCGGCGGCATCACCCAGCACATCGGTGCGTACCACGTTGAAACGCCGAAGGGCGTCATCAGCTTCCTGGATACCCCGGGCCACGCCGCGTTCACCTCGATGCGTGCCCGCGGTGCCAAGCTGACCGACATCGTGGTGCTGGTCGTGGCCGCCGATGACGGCGTCATGCCGCAGACCAAGGAAGCGATCCAGCACGCCCGTTCGGCGGGTGTGCCGCTGATCGTGGCGATCAACAAGATCGACAAGTCCGGTGCCGACCCGATGCGGGTCAAGAACGAGCTGCTCTCCGAGCAGGTCGTGGCCGAAGACTTCGGTGGCGACACCCAGATGGTGGAGATCTCGGCCAAGACCGGTCTAGGCATCGACGACCTTCTGGAAGCTGTCTCGGTCCAAGCTGAACTGCTGGAACTGAAGGCGGTCGACGAGGGTCGTGCCAACGGCGTGGTCATCGAATCGTCGCTGGACAAGGGCCGTGGCCCGATCGCGACGGTGCTGGTGCAGCAGGGCCGCCTGAAGAAGGGCGATTACCTGGTGTGCGGTATCCAGTACGGCCGTGTGCGTGCGCTGTTCGACGAAACCGGCAAGCAGCCGGAGTTCGCTGGTCCGTCCATCCCGGTGCAGGTCCTGGGCCTGTCCGGCGTGCCGGAAGCCGGTGACGACTTCGTCGTCGTCGACGACGAGCGTCTGGCCAAGGACGTTGCCCAGCAGCGTGAGACCAAGCGCCGTGAATCGCGCCTGGTCGCCACCGCTGGCAGCCGCATGGAAGACATCATGGCGACCCTGGGCAAGGGCGAGGGCCAGCAGGTCCTCAACCTGGTCATCAAGGCCGACGTGCAGGGTTCGGTGCAGGCGTTGAGCCAGGCCCTGGTGGCGCTGTCCAACGACGACATCCGCATCAACGTGATCCACTCCGGCGTGGGCGGCATCACCGAGTCGGACGCCAATTCGGCCGCCGCTTCGAAGGCCACCGTCATCGGCTTCAACGTGCGTGCGGATGCTTCGGCCCGTCGCATCATCGAATCCAACGGCGTGGACCTGCGTTACTTCTCGATCATCTATGACGTGATCGATCAGGTGAAGCAGGTGGCCTCCGGTCTGCTGGGCGTGGAGATCCGCGAAGAGATCATCGGTATCGCCGAGGTCCGCGACGTCTTCCGCAGCTCCAAGCTGGGTGCCGTCGCCGGCAGCATGGTCATCGAGGGTGTGGTCAAGCGCAACAAGCCGATCCGCGTCCTGCGCGACAGCGTGGTGATCTTCGAAGGCGAGCTGGAATCGCTGCGCCGCTTCAAGGAAAACGTCGAGGAAGTCCGCAACGGTACCGAGTGTGGTATCGCGGTCAAGGCCTACAACGACGTCAAGCCGGGTGACCAGATCGAGTGCTTCGAGCGTATCGAAGTGCCGCGCACCCTGTAATGCTGCAACGGACCGGCCCTCACGGGCCGGTCTCGTTTCATCCCGTAAACTGTAGTGCCTGGCCTCGGTCGGGCCACAATCGAATCAAGAGCCTGCCGCGTGCCCAAGACTTTCCATCGAACCGACCGTGTCTCCGCCCAGCTGCGCCGTGAACTCGGCACCCTGGTGCACAACGCCGTGCGCGAGCACGGGTTGCCCTCGGTGAGCGTGTCCGACGTGGAAATCACCCGCGACATGGCCCACGCCAAGGTGTTCGTCACCGCGCTGATGCCGGAACGTTCGGTTGAAGCCATGAAGGGCCTGAAGGAACTGGCCTGGGGCCTGCGCATGGAGCTGGCGCGCGCGATGAAGCTGCGGCATGTGCCGGAGCTGCATTTCCATTACGACGACTCGGTCGATCGTGGCGAGCGCATCGACAACCTGCTGCGCGACCTGCCCGATACCGTGGCCGCCGAAAAGCGTCGCGAAGGCGACGAAGAATAACCGCGCGACGCCGGGCATGCCCGGCGTTGTTGCATTCCGGCTGCGCGATGTCTGATGCAGACCGCGCTGCGCGCTCGCCGGGCATGGCCCGGCGCTACCCGTATCTGTCATGACCCGAATTCAGTTCCGCCGCCTGGATGGCATCCTGCTGCTCGACAAGCCGACCGGCATGAGCTCCAACGCCGCGCTGCAGGTCGCCCGTCGCCTGTTCCGTGCGGAGAAGGGCGGCCACACCGGCAGCCTTGACCCGCTGGCCACCGGCCTGTTGCCGTTGTGCTTTGGCGAAGCCACCAAGATCGCCGGCCTGCTGCTGGGCTCGGCCAAGGCCTACGACGCCGAGATCGTGCTGGGCCAGACCACCGATACCGATGATGCCGAGGGCCAGGTGCTGCTCGAGCGTCCGGTGCCTGCAATCAGCCCCGAGACCCTGCAGGCGGCGATCGCGCCGCTGCTGGGCGATATCCTGCAGCGTGCGCCGATCTATTCCGCGCTCAAGCAGGGCGGGGAACCGCTTTATGTGAAGGCCCGACGTGGCGACGCCATCGAAGCGCCCGAGCGCCAGGTCAAGGTCCACGCCATCGAGATACTGGAGCAGCAGCCCGAGCGGCTGCGGCTGCGGGTCACCTGCGGCTCGGGCACCTATATCCGCAGTCTGGCCCGTGACCTTGGTGAAACGCTGGGCTGCGGGGCGCACATCAGTGCCCTGCGTCGTCTGTGGGTGGAGCCGTTCCACGAACCGGCGATGGTCACCCTGGAGCAGCTGAGGGCCCTGGTGGAAGCGCAGGACGAGACCGCCATGGACGCGCTGCTGCTGCCGCTGGTGGCGGGCCTGTCCGAGTATCCACGGGTCGATCTGGACGCCGAGCAGGTCCAGCGCTTCTGCGTGGGCCAGCGCCAGCGTGACCCTTCCTGGCCGCGCGGCCTGGTGGTCGTGTTCGGTCCTGAATCGGCGGTGCAGGGCCTTGGCCAGGTCGATGATGGCGGTTTGCTGGCCCCGCAACGCCGCTTCAACCTCTGAACGGGAGGCCCGGTTCAGCCCCGGACCTTGTTCCAAAGCCCCCTGGCCGTTACAATTCCGCGGCCGTTTTACGGCAGCCTGCCGAAGGCGGGTTTCATCCATTTGTTGGTTCACGGCGAGCCAGGCGGTGCGCGAAAGCGCGTTCCTGCCGGCCACGCATCACAGAGAAAAAAAAGACATGTCGATCGACACCCAGAAGGTCATTGAAGACAACAAGCGCAGCTCGGCTGACACCGGCTCCCCGGAAGTCCAGGTTGCACTGCTGACCGCCCGCATCGAGCTGCTGACCGGCCACTTCAAGACCCACAAGAAGGATCACCACAGCCGCCGTGGTCTGCTGCAGATGGTCAACCGCCGCCGCAGCCTGCTCGACTACCTGAAGAAGAAGGACGTCGAGCGTTACAAGGCCCTGATCGAGAAGCTTGGCCTGCGTCGCTAAGCAACGAATCCCCCGCGGCGCAGCGATGCGCCGCGGTTTTGTTTTGTAGCACCGCAATACCTTTTTCAGATCGGAACGACCGGTCATCCGTTGGCGGCAAGGGTCGCCCTCGGTCCATTCGCAGACAGCATCCCCAAGGACACCCTCCGTGGCAAAAATCACCAAAACCTTCCAGTACGGCAAGCACACCGTCACGCTTGAGACCGGCGAAATCGCCCGCCAGGCCGGTGGCGCCGTCATCGTCAAGTTCGACGACACCGTGCTGCTGGTCTCCGCCGTTGCCGCCAAGAGCGCGCGTGAGGGCCAGGACTTCTTCCCCCTGACCTGTGACTACCAGGAGAAGTTCTACGCCGGTGGCCGTATCCCGGGTGGCTTCTTCAAGCGCGAAGGCCGCGCGACCGAGAAGGAAACCCTGATCTCGCGTCTGATCGATCGTCCGATCCGTCCGCTGTTCCCGGAAGACTACAAGAACGAAGTCCAGATCATCGCCACGGTGATGTCGCTGAACCCGGACATCGATGGTGACATCGCTGCCCTGATCGGTGCCTCGGCTGCGCTGTCGCTGGCCGGCACCCCGTTCAAGGGTCCGATCGCCGCCGCCAAGGTGGGTTACAAGAACGGTGAGTACATCCTCAACCCGACCGTGACCGAACTGAAGGATTCGGAGCTGGAGCTGGTCGTTGCCGGTACCGCCAATGCTGTGCTGATGGTGGAATCCGAAGCCGCGCTGCTGTCCGAAGACGTGATGCTGGGCGCCGTGACCTTCGGTCACCGCGAAATGCAGAAGGTCATCAACGCGATCAACGAGCTGACCGTGGAAGCCGGCACCAAGCCGTCGACCTGGGTCGCCCCGGCCAAGAACGACGTGCTGATCAGCGCCCTGCAGGAATCCATCGGCCCGCGTCTGGGCGAAGCCTTCCAGGTGCGCGACAAGCTGCAGCGCCGCGACGCCATCTCGGCGATCAAGAAGGACGTGGTCGAGTCGCTGGCTGGCCGCGTGGCCGCTGAAGGCTGGAACCCGGCCGAGCTGTCGAAGGAATTCGGCGAGCTGGAATACAGCACCATGCGCAACTCGGTGCTGGACACCAAGGTCCGCATCGACGGCCGTGCGCTGGACACCGTCCGCCCGATCGCAGTGAAGACCGGCATCCTGCCGCGTACCCATGGTTCCTCGCTGTTCACCCGCGGCGAAACGCAGGCCATCGTGACCATCACCCTGGGCACCGCCCGTGATGGCCAGGTCATCGATGCCGTCTCCGGTGAGTACAAAGAGAACTTCCTGTTCCATTACAACTTCCCCCCCTACTCGGTGGGTGAGACCGGCCGCATGATGGGCCCGAAGCGTCGCGAGATCGGCCACGGCCGTCTGGCCAAGCGCGGCGTGCTGGCAGTGATGCCGTCGCTGGAATCCTTCCCGTACACCATCCGTGTCGTGTCGGAAATCACCGAATCCAACGGCTCCTCGTCGATGGCATCGGTCTGCGGCTCGTCGCTGGCCCTGATGGACGCCGGCGTGCCGGTGAAGGCACCGGTTGCCGGTATCGCCATGGGTCTGGTCAAGGAAGGCGATCGCTTCGTCGTCCTGTCCGACATCCTGGGTGACGAAGATCACCTGGGTGACATGGACTTCAAGGTTGCCGGTACCGCTGAGGGCATCTCCGCCCTGCAGATGGACATCAAGATCGAAGGCATCACCGAAGAGATCATGAAGCAGGCTCTGCAGCAGGCCAAGGCTGGCCGTCTGCACATCCTGGGCGAAATGGCCCACGGCCTGACCGCTCCGCGCGAAGAGCTGTCGGACTACGCGCCGCGTCTGCTGACCATCAAGATCCACCCGGACAAGATCCGCGAAGTGATCGGCAAGGGTGGTTCGACCATCCAGGCCATCACCAAGGAAACCGGCACCCAGATCGACATCCAGGATGACGGCACCATCGTCATCGCTTCGGTCAATGCCATCGCTGCGCAGGCTGCCAAGGCCCGCATCGAGCAGATCACCTCGGACGTCGAGCCGGGCCGCATCTACGAAGGCAAGGTCGCCAAGATCATGGACTTCGGTGCGTTCGTCACCATCCTGCCGGGCAAGGACGGCCTGGTGCACGTGTCGCAGATCTCCAGCGACCGCGTCGAGAAGGTCGGCGACGTGCTGAAGGAAGGCGATGTGGTCAAGGTCAAGGTGCTGGAAGTCGACAAGCAGGGCCGTATCCGCCTGTCGATGAAGGCCGTCGAGGAAGGCGAAGGCGCCACCGCCGAGTAATCGACGGTACGTGTCAACCTTGGTTGACACCCCTCGATGCCGGTAGGTGTCAACCTTGGTTGACACGCCGAAATGAAAAAGCGGGCTTCGGCCCGCTTTTTCTTTGCCTGCAACACCCGCCAGGCGTGGTACTACGGCGACGGTTCCTCTGCATCTTCCTGCCCCAGCCACCACACCTGGCCGGGCTCCGGATCCGGAAGTGGATGCTCGCGCTGTTCAATCGCCTCCAGCACGCGCCCCCTGCCGGCTGCCGTCCATACCGCCATCAGCTTCTCCACTGCGGCCCGGCCCTGTGCGGCGATACCGAGGTTGCGTTCGCTTTCCCAGCGATCGTCATCATCACGGGTATCGTCATCGCCATGGTCGTCATTGTGCTGGTGCGGCGCGCCATAGCTGCAGCGCAGGCACAGGTGCCGCACCGACTGGGTCCAGTCCTCGACCAGGCCGATGCCCGGCAAAGTCAGCGCACGCAGCGCGGCAATGTCCTCCGGCCCGTCGCACCGCACGAACACGGCATGGGTTGCCATGCCCGATTGCTGCAGACGCTGCATGGCGTTGAACACCGGTACCTGACGCTCACCATGGCTGCGATGCCCGGTAGATGCGCCGTCATGCAGCACGATGTCGCCGAAGCGGAACCCGCTCTCAGGCAGCGGTACGTTCTCCACTCGTGCACGCACCGGATCCAATCGGCGCATGTACACGGTCTCGCCGCTGGACCATGGATTCAAGCGTACACAGGCAACGCCGAAATTGCCGTCGATTGGGCCTTCGCCCTCTGGCAGTGTGATGCCGCAACGGGTCCATTGCTGGCGCGCCTCGGCCCAATCACCGGCGCCGGTGGCGGCAATGCCGGCATTCCATGCGGTGGCCTCGTCGAATGCATCGCGCAGCTGTTCCGAGCGCAGGTTGTCCTGCAGCGATGCCGGCCAGTCGCGCAGGTACTTGTGCGCCAACCCGCGCATGTAGTGCAGATTGGGCAGTTCGGGGGTGAGTTCGATCAGCTCGCCGAACAGGGTGGTGGCTTCCGCCAGGTCGCCAGCATCGAACGCCGCATAGGCACGCGCTTCCATTGCCTGCAGCTTTTCGAGGGTTTCGTCGTCCAGCAGTTCGTCGTCTGCGTCGTGGTCTGCGGTCATGTCCGTGTGCCATTGAAGATCCAGCGCCACCTTAGCCCAGGCAGGTCGCGTGTTGTCCTGCAGCGAAGTGCTTTCGACGTTGCGCAGCCACGACCGTGTCAGCGTCCAGTCGCCGGCTATTGTCCAGCGGACGACTTGCACGGACATCCGCACCCTGGAGCGATCTGTTTGCTAACGTGGCTGCGCCTTCGACCCGGGAGTTTCCATGTTCCGCCAGACCTTGGCCGTACTTGCAGTGCTGATCGCCGGTACCCTGCCCATTGCCGCGCAGGCGCAACCCGCGCAAACGCCGATCTTCGGTGCTTACTACCCCGGTGGTTCGGCCGAGCGCTATCCGGTATCGAGCATCCCGGCCGAACGACTCACCCATCTGTTCTATGCGTTCTCCACCATTGAGGACGGACGCTGTGCGATCGGTGCCGAGGCGCCGGCCAACTTTGCCGCATTGGCCGAGCTCAAGCGCAGGCATCCGCACCTGCGCACGTTGATTTCGATCGGTGGCTGGGGCGCGGGCGGATTCTCCGACGCTGCCCTGACCGAGGCCAGCCGCAGGCGCTTGGTCGACTCGTGCATGGCGTTGTTCTTCGAGCGTCATGCCGGCAGCTTCGATGGCGTGGACATCGACTGGGAGTTCCCGGTCAGCGGTGGCCCGAAGGAGCTGGCGCACCGGCCACAGGACCGCGCCAACCTGACCAAGCTCGCGCAGGCCTTCCGCGTGGCGCTGGATGCGCGTGGCAGAAAGTCGGGGCAGCCGATGCTGCTGACCGCGGCGCTGGCGGCAGGTCGCCTGCAGACCGACGGTCCGTACGATCCCGCCGCCAGCTACGATCTGCCGGCGCTGGCCAAGGTGTTCGATTTCATCAACCTGATGAGCTACGACATGGGCACCGGCTTCTCCTCGGTGTCGACCTTCAATGCACCGCTGCAGGAGGTGCCTGCCGATCCGCTTGCGCCGGAACTGCGGCGCTGGAACAACGTCGCCGGTGCCGTGCAGTACTACCGCGAGCACGGTGTGCCGGCGAGCAAGCTGGTGCTGGGCGTGCCGTTCTACGGGCGCGGTTTCAAGGTCACCGGTGAGTCGGCAGATGGCCTGTACCAGGCCTACAGCGCTCCGGCCGATGCCGGTGACTGGCGCGTGATCAAGGCACGCTATCTCGACCAGCCGGGCTGGAACAAACACTGGCAGCCGCAGGCGCAGAGCCCGTGGTTGTACAACCCGACCGAGAAGATTTTCATCAGCTATGAAGACCCGCGTTCGATCGGCCTGCGGGCGCAGTTCGCGCGCGAGCAGAGCCTGGCTGGTGTCTTCATGTGGGAGCTGACCGGTGACGACGAGCAGGCCAGCCTGCTCAACGCCATGCTGGCCCCGTGGCAGAAGGCCCGCGTCGGCGACTGAGCGTGCTGTCAGCGCCGGGCAAGGACCGGCGCTGCAATCCGATCATCGATGGCGGGTGGTCAGTTTGCCCACACGCTGTTGGGGTCACCGTTGCGGGCCCGCCGCTGGCTGGCATATGCCAGGCGGGCAAAGCCAAAGGCCATCGCCAGTGCCATCGCATCGATCCAGAACAACGGCCAGTGGCCGCGTGCGGCGGCCAACCACAGCCAGTCACCGTTGAGGGCGCCGTGCGCCACCGGCACCAGCGCGGTGCTGATCGCCGCGGCCCACAGCAGCTCGCGTGCCGCCTGTGCCGGGCGGCGCAGGGCTGCCCACAGCGCACACGCGGCCCAGGTCACGAAGCAGGCCCAGCGGATGCCGTGGTCGACCTGGGCAGGCGCTACCCGCTCCAGCACCAGCGCAGTCACGAAGGCCACCGAGATCGCCACGCACAGGCCGATGCAGACACCCACCGTGGCCCGCGCCATGTTGACGGCCGCGCGTGACTGCTGCGGCTGACGGCGCTTGCGGCGCGACTCGATCCACAGCAGGTTGCCCGAATAGAACAGGAAGGCGCCGCCGAGGCCGAGCAGGAAGTACAGCCAGACCACCACGCCATTGCCGAATTCGCCGAAGTGCAGGGCATAGGCGGCACTGAGCGTGGCGTGGTTGGCATCGCGTTGGCCAGGCAGCTGGCTGGCCAGCACGCGGCCGCTTTCGACATCCAGCGCGACAGCACCGAGCGGGCCAAGCGTGCCGCTGGCCTCGCCGGTGATCTCGATGGTCGCGTTGGCATCACCGCCATTGGCCAGTTTCAGGTAGGCCGGTTCAAAGTTGGCCACACCTTGCGCGCGCGCCACTTCCAGCGCCCGTGCGTGCAGTTCGCGCAGGCTGCCCGGTGCAGCCGGGATGCCACTGGCTTCGCGCAGCGGCGCGGTATCCATCGCCGTCGGTACCGCCTGCAGCGCCTTGCCGTCGTAGATCAGGGGATTGAGCACGGCCATCTGCATGAACACCAGGCAGAGCAGGGCGCCGGTCACCGCGAACATCAGATGGAACGGCAGGCTGAGCACGCCGATCACGTTGTGCGCGTCCTGCCATTGCTGCTTGAGATTGCGGCCAGGGCGCAGCGCGAACAGATCGCCCAGCAGCTTGGGCAGGTGGATCACCAGGCCGCTGAGCAGGGCCATGCCATACAGCAGGCTGACGATGCCCATCACGTAGATGCCGGCCACCGGCAGGCCGAGGCTGTAATGCAGTTCGTTGACCAGTTCGGCCAGCCCGGTCTGCGGTGGCGTCGGGCTGCCGCCGGTCTGTCCCGGCCATGCATAGCGCCAGCTGCCGTCCTCGGCCTGCCAGTAGGCCAGCGGCTGCGGATGATCGGCGCCCGGGAAGGTCATGCCGACGTGGCGACGCGCTTCGGCGTGCGTGGCCAGCACGTCGTCGAGCAGGTACTGCGCATCATCCAGGCCAGCCGGCAGCGCGGTTGCCGCACCAGGCGTCTGCCAAAGCGGGAGGTCGTGGTGGAACAGGGTCAGCGCGCCGGCATAGAACGCCACGAACAGCCCGAAGCCGGCGACCAGGCCAACCCAGGTGTGCAGGGTGGTGAACGTGCGCAGGGTCTGTGAACTGAATTTCATGCGGTCGATCTCATTGCACCGCGCCGGTCAGGCGCAGCAGGCCGAGTACGGCGAAGCCAAGGGCCGCGCAACCGGCCAGGGTCAGCCAGGCGCGCAGCGGGCTGCGGAAACTGAAGGCCCACAGCGCGGCCAGCATCCACAACGGGACGAACGCGATCAGGCTCGGCACCAGGGCCTTCTGCCAGGGGCCCGGCGGCAGCCATGCGACCAGGCCGGTCGCCGCAGCGGCAAGGAAGAAGCCGGCGAAGATGCCGGCCAGTGCGCGCGCCCACATCAGCGCGGCTCCACATCGGGACGGTGCCACGCGGCCAGCGCGGGCAGCAGCATGGCGGCCAGCATCCAGGTGCACAGCATCGCCACCAGGCCGGCGGCAAAGCCCAGTTCGGCCATCCACAGCCACAGCGCGGCCACGGCAGCGACCAGGCCGATCTGCCGGCCCAGGCGCCCGGCACGGCGCAGGCGTGGCCAACGGCAGTGCGGGGAGGCGGCATAGAAGGCCAGCGCGGAGAACATCGCCGACAGCATGCCGAGGCTGCAGAAGCCAAGGGTCGACAGGCCGACGGTGATCATT